>CAZPPD010000437.1:0-5469 GCA_964588185.1 uncultured Alcaligenaceae bacterium
GGCACTGGCCAGATCATAATGATCGTCGCCGGTGGGATCAAAATTCATAAGCTTGCGTTGGATGGATTCTTGGGCGACCTCCAGGGTAAAATCCACTGGTTGGGATTCGCTGGATAAAACGCCGACTTCCAAGGCCGAGATGGCGCGCCGGGCATCGCCATCACTTATTTCCGCCAGGAAATCAATTGCTTCGCCGGATGCGTTCACCGGGATCTTTCCCAATCCCCTCTCCGGGTCGGATAATGCCCTGCTTAGCAAGAGTTTGATTTGGTCTTGGGTATGAGCTTCGAAGGTAAAGATTTGGCTGCGGCTGAGCAGCGGGGAGTTGATGGCGAAGAATGGGTTCTGCGTGGTAGCTCCGATGAGGATAACCCGGCCTTCTTCCACATCGGGCAAAAGGACATCCTGTTGGGCCCGGTTGAAGCGATGAATCTCATCGACAAACAAGATGGTCCGGGAACCGGTTTCTTCCAATTCACTTTTCGCCTGGTGCAGAATTTCACGGACATCCTTGATGCCCGCGGCGACGGCGTTGAGTTGGGCAAACCGGCATTTGCTATGGTTGGCAATCACATGAGCCAATGCAGTTTTGCCGGTTCCGGGAGGACCGTAGAAAATCACGGAGCTTAATCGATCGGCCATAAGCAGGCGGCGGAGCAATTTGCCTTCGCCAAGGAAGTGCTCTTGGCCAACAAATTCCTCCAAGGTGCGCGGCCGCATCCTGGCCGCAAGGGGTTGGGCTTTGCGGAGATTAGCTTCGTGGGTTTGTTGGAAAAGGTCGATCTTTTGATCCTCATCTAAGAATATTGGTCCTGGATCTCAGCAATTCAGGTTTTTGGTAGCTGGATTCGCCGGAATCAGCCGGTTGCAATGGGACCTTTTTTTCTGCAAAATCGGCTACCAAATAAACAATTAAGGCTATTAGTATTCTGCCTGTTCCAATAGAAATTCCAAAGTAAAATAAAGATTTGATTTCAACACTTTTCGTGCAATATTGTTGTTTATTAGTTCTACAACTCTACCTATCACAAGCAAATTTGGGGCAACAACCATGCAGCAGGAAAGCGGTATTATTGCGTGCAATTGTGGAAAACGATACCGAATCACTCCTCAAGTGGTCGGCAAGCAATTCAAGTGTCAGTGTGGGGTCATGGTAGCAGTCCCAAGCCAACCACCTCCCACTCAACCCGGTCCTATTCCCTTCCAACCCAAAGCCAATACCGGGATTCAACAACCGCCGCCGCCAAGTCCCGGGGTTTCCCCTGGAATCCAAGCCACGCCCCCTGCTCCACCTCAACCCTCGTCGTCCCCCGGGATCCAAAGCGGACCCGGTCAGCCACCAAGTATTGGTCCAGAAGCTTCCGGTGCTTTGCCTCCGGTTACGAATCAACCGGTCGACTTGGAATATAAAGAATCTGATTATCAACCCAGCGGTCAGGTTGGAAATCTGGGCCTGTTGCTGGTATTCGGATTGCTCTCCGTCCTGGGCGGAACCCTGACTGGTTTTCTATGTGGCGGAGTCGGTGCGGGGATTAACTACATCCATAATCTGCTTCCCGTTTATATTTGTATCGTTCCGTTAGTTATTATTATCGTGTTGGCAGCGGTTCCTGCGGTGGTTGGCTTTGTATGCGGGGCGATTATGATTGCCGGGATCAAGCCGTCCCAATGCCGGAATGGGGCTGTGGCGGGGGCCATCGCTTTTCCCTGTGCTGTCGCCTCTATCCTGCTCTTGTTATTGGTTTCCTCTTTCCTGTTCGAAAATGGTTTTGTTGGATTTGTCCGGCTGATGGCGGGCGGGATTGCCAATAGAACTTGGGGGAATGAATACGAACCAATCAATGTTCCCGCATGGCTCATTTACGGTATTGGCGGCCTAAGTGCTTTGTTGGGTTTCATTGGAGCAGCTGCCGGAGTAAGTGAAGAAGTTAAAGGCCTTCCCTATTGTGAAACCTGTCAGACCTACCATACAAAACAGAACCTGCAAAAAATTTCTTCTAATCATGGACAGGCAATGATGGAGATCTTGGAGCGCTTTGAATTTAATCGCATGACTACCATTCCTCCCTGTGATCCGTTGCAGGAGAATCGCATTGAAATCGACCTTTGGTCCTGCGAATGTGGAGAGGAACATTACTTGGAGCTGTTCAACTTTTGGATGCATCCGGCGAAAGACGAAAAATCTCAACCAAGCAAAGGCGGGCCGCGCCGGGTGTTTTCCATTGCTTTGGACAATGACCAAGCCCGATACGTAAAGAGCTTGCATGGATTTGTAGTCTAACATTGGCTAGTCATCGCGTTGCAGGGATAAAACTCGGAAGAAACCCCAATGAATTGGTTGGCTCATCTGCACCTGTCGAAACCGACGGTGGAATGCCGTTTGGGTAATCTCTTGGCGGACATCGTCAAGGGGGAAGAGCGCTCGTACCTTACCCCGGGGGTCTGGAAAGGAATCCTGTGCCATCAATTCATCGATTCCTTTACCGACTTTCATCCCATTGTTGAGCGAAGCAAGATTTTGGTACCGGATTCGCACCGCCGCTTTGGGGGAATTATCATGGATGTCTTCTACGATCACCTTTTAGCCAAGAATTGGGATTTGTATTCTGACATCTCTTTGGCGAGATTTTCCCAAGAAATTTACCAGTCCTTTCAGGACTACCCGGGGCCATTGCCCGGAATGAGCCGGTGGGTGATTACACGGATGAGCGAGGAGGATTTGCTTGGGTCTTACGCCAGTCCGGAAGGGGTAGAGCGGGCGTTGTTGGGAATCTCCAAGCGGCTGTCGCACCGACTGAACCGCCCGATCTGCTTGAATCACTCTGTTAGAACTTTGCAGAAGGATTACAATATTTTACAAGATGACTTCTTGGAATTTTATCCGGAATTAACTCACCAAGTGCATCGGTGGTGGCAAACGGAAGATCAATCAACCTGAGGGAATGGAGAGGCAATGTTTCCGACCGGAAGTTGGCAGGGATATTGGGAGCAGGACGGCTGGGGACAGCAAACCATGTACGATTTGTACCTCCACTTTGAAAACGGCAAGGTGGAGGGCAGCGGACATGACTGTATCGGTAAATTCGTTTTTCGCGGCCAATACACCAATCAAGGTACCGTCAAACTAATCAAGAGTTATCCCGGAAAACACCAGGTGATGTACCATGGCATGTCCCGCAATGATTTTACCATCTACGGCCGGTGGTTGGCGGGACGAAACCTATCCGGGTCGTTTGTTATGAAACCGGAGAACGCAGCCCCGTTGGTGGATGAGCCGATTGTGATCGAAAAAGTAGAACCCAACTTCGGGCCCGTGGGAAATGGAAACAAATGACCTTACCAACCTGACACGCTCATTTCTCGTAACGTTTCAGAAGTATGTATTCCATTAACCACATCAAAGTTTCCAAGCTTCGATCCTGGAAATCTCTTGCCGGATCAAATTCGGAAATCGACAGCCCAATAATGCGATCGGACCACAAACTGTCCAAACAGCGCAACAAAAAAGTTGGAGCCAATCCAAAAGGCCGTGGCTGAGACGTACCCGGAAAATAGGCGGCATCGAAGACATCACAATCCAGATCAATGAAAATGGGTTTATTCCCGGTTGATAACTTGCGCAAAAGATCCAGGACAGGCTCGGGATTTATAACCAGTTGGTCAGCCGCATAAGTGGCTTGAAAATAGTTGCCGATATGATCCTTCGCCAGGATAAGCTCGCGGTTGCCCAAGTTAATGATTGTCGGCGGATTCCCTTGGCAATGCATGAGGAAATTTCCGTGGGACAACTCCGGGGTGCAGTCGCTGAGATTATAAATGTCCAGATGCGCGTCAAACTGAACCACTATGGCATCCCCCGGCAATTCATCATAAACCGGGAGAGTTCCTAAATGATTTCCAGTTATCCAAAGCAGAAACTCTTCTGCTTTGAAAACCTTTTGGACTAATTGTTGAGCTTTTTCCCGCCAGTTTTGAAAGTCATCAAGGTTCTCGAAAGTGAACTCCTGGAGGTTCAGCTTGTTCTGATAGGCTCGGGAACGAGTCACTTTTTTCTCTGAGGCGTTATCTTCAATCATTTCCCGGAGGGCATCGCCTATGAGTTGCGCCCCCTGCCCCGTTCCGGCATGACCAAATAAATCAAACGGATAAATGATAGCCTGCGTCTTTTTCACCGGCTAGCCTAATAGAATGAAATTGGAGTAATGAAAGTAAGCAACATTCACAAGTTATGATCAAGCCCGGCTAAATCCTTGTATTGTTATATCTTCTTCTCATCCTTGGGTGCTCCCAAAATTCCCAAGAGGAAGGCTATCCCAATCGCCCCATCAAAGTGATCGTTCCTTTTAAATCCGGGGGAGAATCGGACACCTTTGCCAGAATTATGAAAAAAGGGATTGAGGACAATAACCTTCTACCGGTTCCCATGGTGATCATCAATCGGGATGGCACCAGTGCGACCCGCGGAAGCCGCAGTGTAAAAGATGCCGACCCGGATGGGTATACGATTTTGCTGTTGCACGACGCTTTGTTGACGGCGAAATACAACAAGGTTGTGGATTATGGTCCCGAGGCTTTTGAACCGGTTGCGGCTACTGGGAAGGTTGGTTTGTTGGTGGTGGTTCGCGAGGATTCTCCTTATGCCGACCTCAAAGACTTGATGGCTGCTGCCGAAGAAAATCCCGACGCCATTTTGTTCGGCGTCAATCTAGGAGCACCCAGTCATTTTGCCGGGTTGATGTTGGAAAAATCGAGTTCCGGTTCGTTGTTTCGCTACACGCAGATTGGTTCCGGCGCTGACCGCTTCCAGAAACTCAAGGGCGGACACATTCAGGTTACGGTTTTTTCTATTGGGGAATTTGTCCGCTATGAATCGGCCGGTTTCCGGGCACTCGCCTATTTCGGCAAGGAAAGGCATCCGCAATTCCCCAACGTTGCAACGACCTGGGAACAAGGATTTCGGGTAACCAGCAGCAATATGCAGATGTGGTGGTTTCCCAAAGGAACCAGTAAAAAACGCATTGACTATATGGCTGGTGTTCTAGAGAAAGCTTTAGGGACAAATTATGTTCGCGGGCAAATGGCCCAAGTGCATTGCGACCCGGTTTATCTCAAAGGGAAAAAACTCCGGCAAACCATTCGCGAACGGGAGGAAGGCTTGCGGCGAATAACGTTGCGATCCTTTGAGAACCTGCCGAACTTTCCGATGATTATTGGGGCTTTCACACTTGGCCTGTTGATTTTGGTCCTCTACAAACAATCCTCAATGCCGCCAAAGAAGGCCAAGGGTTGGAACCTGAATCCAAACCAAATCCAAGCTGCCATCTGTCTTGGGCTGACCACCATATACATAGCCGCTTTAAATTTCACTACTTTTTGGTTGGCAACTTCGGTTTACGTTTTGTCAATTGGGGCAGTTTTGGCCAAGCTTCAGCCACGGAAGATGGTGGTCATTGGAATTCTCGCGGTGGC
>CAZPPD010000438.1:0-5461 GCA_964588185.1 uncultured Alcaligenaceae bacterium
GACGTGCATGACGGGGAAGGTAGCGTGGACTTTTTCCGCGGTCGGGTGGCAAGCCCTCAGTCTTCGAAGGGCGTGAGGAACTTTCAAAAAGCACTGGGATTAACCATTTTGGAAGAGTGAGAAGATCGAAATGAACAATCGTGTTTGCATATGAGTCAAGTTCGGCCAAGCACGCCCTTCGAAGACTCAGGGCGTGCCACTGCTGATTTACAATTCAGGTAATCAACCGCAAGACGTGGCGGTTGGCACAGCCACAGACGTTTCGATCCGTGACACTGAACTATTCTCACAATTCCAACTTCTGATCAAGGCGGATGAACAATGACCCAGTTTCTAAGCGATATTGACACGTTTCAAAAGGAAGACGAATTGATGCGCGTGTGTCGGTCAGCGGTTTGCAAGGCCCAAGCGGAGAGCCGTCGTCTTGGTGTGGCCAATGTCTATTGCATTAATGGCCAGCATTATTTTGAACTTCCCAACGGCGAATATACGCGCACCAAACCGAAGACGCTCAGCGCGAATATCGCATAACCAAAAATGATCCCGACAAGCGGGTTCCCTCTTACACCCCCTGTGTGCTCCTTCGCTAAGGCCGAATGCACAGTATCTAAGTAAATCCCACGAATGAAAACCGCGCGCCCGTCCCCCGCCTCGGGAGATTCCGTCTCTTGGCCAGTTTGCGGACGATATTGAACATGTTGGTAATTTTCCGTCGCCACCAGAAACCCTTCGATGTCTCCGGAGCTGTGCGCATCCCAGACTTTTGAAGCCTCGGCAACCCACTGCTGCCGATTGAGAATCACGTCCAGGACGACATTCAAATCGAGGAGGACCTTCATCCGCCATGGGGAACAATGTTTTGCCTCCTTTAACGGGGCTACCTGGGGCACGCTGCCACAAATTGTTGGCATCGTCAAGCGGGTCGGTAATGCGGCTTTGGGCCTCGGTCGGCGTGGGCGAAAAAAGGGACGGGCATGCCTGTCCCCTTTTTCGCCCGTGTAAGAAATTTCCCACATGCGTGTTGTATACTAAATATGCAAGTTCCCAGACTCGGAGATACCGATGCTTAAGTTAAACACCTTTTTCGCATACTTACTGATCGGATTGGCTTTCGCAACACCCGTGAACAATCTGGCGATCGCGGGCGAGAAAAAGATACCGTTATCGCCAGGTAAGAAAGTGCAAATGACCTTTAAGGATGGCGCGAATTGTCTCTTCATCGGCCACAGCTTCTTTATTCCGGTAGCCAGATACTTTGACAAAGTCGCCAGACGAAACGGTTTTTCTTCACATCAAACGCATCTCGTTTTTGCCCCCGGAAAACTCGGCTCCCCGAAAGAGCTCTGGAACAATTCCAATCGCAGAACACAGATTGAAGGCAAACTTGCCAACGGCAAAATCGACCTCTTAGGTATGACTGCGGGTTTCAAAAGCTCCTTCGAAGACTACCAGCAGTGGATCGACTTGTCGCTGAAATACAATCCCAAGACGCGTTTTTTCATTGGTCAATGCTGGATGTTAGGTGGGCCGAGAATGGAGAATAAAAAATATAACCTGGTGATCGAAGCAAGTGGCAATCGTCTGTTCCAGGTCGTGTCCAAGTTGCGCAAGACCTATCCGAAGAATCACATCTATTTTATCAACTATGGAAAAATGGCTTCGGAAATGAAATACCGCTTCAACGCGAAGCAGCTTCCCGACATCACCAAGATGGTCGGGCCCGACAAAAAGGGATTATTCCGCGACGGTTTTATAGGTCACGGCGGCCCCATGATGCTGGAACTGTCTTCCTTGATCTGGCTGAATACACTCTATGGTGCTGAGATCGAAAAACTGAAGTACACACCTTACCAATCGAATGTCAAGGACATCACGACAAAGGTGCTGAAATACAACCTGAAGTACAGGTAACACGGCTGGGTGGCCTGGGTGACATACTTTCACAGCGGTATGAACTGCACGAGCCGGTCAAGGATGGCGGCCTTCTTCAGCTCGATATCGGCTCGGGCCCCTTCCTTATCGTTAAGCCGGCTTGCCCATCGGCACGCTTGGCGATCAGCTCATCCTGGGCCCACTGATCGGCATCTTACGTTCAGTCAGCCCACAAGATGTAGTTCGCCAAGCACGCCCTTCGAAGACTCAGGGCGTGCACACAACGCCGGTGTGCTTGGCGCAGATTATAACCTGCGCGCGGCCGTGGTCTTTTAAATTCCCATATTTCTGGCTTAATTTTTTTGTTGCCAGTAAATGCCAATTTCAACCTTTCCCCGGTGGATCTCTGCCATATAGCGCAAATCAGTTCACCCCCCTCGGGAGGAAAAGGGAATATCGGGTGACCGGAGACCTCGGAGGGGGTGATAGCTAAATTCTATTTTGAGCACCTCACTCCTGTTTCTGCAGTAATTGGGCAAAGGAGGTGACGAATCACCTGGAGCAGTTACTTCAGGACCCTAACCCTGAAGTTCGTGAGGCTAGCAGCCAAGCTTTGCTGCAGTTATTTTCTTCAAGGCCAAACAAGGCTCGTCCTGAAGGCAGTGTTTGAAATGGGAATATACGATCCCTGACCCTTGTTTCATTTCCAATAAATGCCAATTTCAACCATTCCCCGATGGATCTCTGCCGAATAGTGCCAATCAATGTCACTGACATCTATTGACCCGCATCGGCAGGTTTTCCACCGTCAACAATCGGTGTTTCTGGGATCTGTTGGCGGAGCGGGAAAAAAAGGAACATTCTTCCCCAAGACCGTTGTTTCGCTGTAAAATGTCTTCAACACCTGAAATCCAAGTAAATTTGAAATCACATATAAAGTGAGGAATCATCGTGGATTCGTTCAAGACTTTGCAATCCCGCCGTTCGTTTTTGAGTTACGCCGGTGGTGGTGTTGGTGCTATGGCCTTGGCCTCCCTGTTGCATCGGGATCTTTTGCACGGGGCAGAACCTGCCGGCCAAGGCGTTGAGATTCCCCGGTGGCGGGGAGTGTTGCAAAATTTGCACCACCCTCCCAAGGCGCGGCGGATCATTCATCTTTATATGGCCGGGGGGCCTTCCCACCTGGAAACGCTGGACCCTAAACCGCGTCTCAAGCAAATGCATGGGCAACCCATGCCGGAATCGCTTACGCGCGGGCAACCGATTGCTCAGCTTCAAGGCCGCCGCTTGACCTGCTTTGAGCCGCAGCATCCGTTTCGGCGGTATGGGAATTCGGGGCAGGAGATTGCGTCGATCTTTCCCCACATTGGGTCCGTTGCCGATGATATTTGCATCATCCGGTCGCTGCGGACCGAGGCCATTAATCACGATCCGGCGCACACGTTGATGAATACCGGGACGACCATTTCCGGCCGGCCGGCGATGGGATCGTGGCTGCTGTATGGATTGGGTAGTGAGACGGAGGAACTGCCCGGCTTTGTGGTTCTCACATCGGTCGGGCGGCACGGTCAGGCTCAGCCGATCGCTCAGCGGCAATGGCATAGCGGGTTTCTGCCTAGTCGTTTCCAAGGGGTCGAATTTCGATCTACGGGGGACCCGGTTCTTTATGTCGGCAATCCCAATGGGGTGAACAACCTTCGCCAGCGGGATATTGTAAATGCCGTGCAAACCTTGAATCGCATGCACAATCAGCGGGTAGAAGATCCGGAAATTTCCACGCGCATCACTCAGTATGAGATGGCATTCCGCATGCAAACTTCGGTGCCACGTTTGATGGATACTTCGGATGAACCCCGGCACATTCTGGATATGTATGGCACACGAGGGGGAGACGGATCCTTTGCCTCGAATTGTTTGTTGGCCCGGCGGTTGGCGGAACGAGGGGTTCGCTTCATCCAGGTTTATCACCGCGCCTGGGATCATCATGGGAACATTCGCAATAGTGTAGCCGGCACTGCACGAGAGGTGGATCAAGCTTCCGCAGCCTTAATCAGAGACCTCAAGCAGCGAGGGATGTTGGACGATACCATCATTCTCTGGGGCGGTGAATTTGGCCGCACGCCTATGGCCCAGGGAAGCGGGCGGGATCATCACATCAAGGGCTATTCCATGTGGCTGGCAGGTGGAGGAATCAAGGGCGGTATCTCTTACGGAAACACTGATGAATTCGGCTATAATGCCGAGGAAAATATTGTCCATGTCCATGATCTTCATGCCACGCTTCTGCACTTGTTGGGGATCGACCACCTAAGGCTGACCTATCCCTTCCAGGGCCGGAACTTCCGGCTGACCGATGTGCATGGGCATGTGGTCCATCCGATAATTGCTTGAGATGGCGGAATGACCTTACCTACTAATGCTCCTGCTTTGGAAAACGTAGCCGACTTGGTTGAACGACTCGGCGGCATTCCGTTGGACCGTATCTGCTTGCAGCCACCCCCCGGTATGGCAACGGAAACCGATGTTCTGGCTGGTTTGAATTCTCCACGCAAGCGAATCTGCGAGTTGATTGATGGTGTGTTGGTGGAGAAAACCATGGGATACACCGAGTCGATTCTGGCAAGTTACTTGATTGAGGTCTTAAACGCGTTTGTTCGGAAGCGGAATCTTGGTTTGGTTACTGCTCCGGATGGCACGATTCGGTTGTGGGCGGGGCGAATCCGGATTCCGGATGTAGCCTTTTTTTCTTGGGACCGTCTTCCCAATCGTCAGCGCCCTTCAGAGCCAATTCCCACTTTGGCTCCCGATTTAGCAATCGAAATATTAAGCGAGAGCAATACTCTCTCTGAGATGTTGAAGAAACGGCAGGATTATTTCGGTGTTGGCGTGCAGTTGGTTTGGGAAATCAATCCCCAAGACCGCATCGTTCATATCTATTCCGATAGTGAAACCGAAGATGCTGTTCTTTCGGAAGGGAACACTCTAACCGGCGGAAATGTCATACCCGGGTTTGAGCTCTCGATAGGAGATTTGTTTGCTGAATTAAAGCGCAGCGGTTGAGATTCCCTCGCAGTTTTCCATCCGGCTTCTAACATAACCGTTGAATCCAATTATTCGCCCCTGACAAAGCAACTGGAGACCAACATGGCAGTTAAACCAATCCCCGAAGGTTACCACTCAATCACGCCGTACCTGATCATCGATGATGCGGCGGAAGCTATCGAGTTCTACAAGAAGGCATTTAACGCAACCGAAGTCATGCGGCTTTCCATGGGGGGCGACAAGATTGGCCATGCGGAAATCCAAATCGGGGATTCCCGAGTAATGTTGGCCGACGAATTTCCGGAGATGGGAATCAAAGGGCCGAAATCTATCGGGGGGACTCCGGTCAGTATTTGCTTGTATGTCGAAGATGTGGATTCGTTATTTCAACAGGCCCTGGATGCCGGGGGTCAGGAACAACGGCCCTTGAAGGATCAATTCTATGGAGATCGTTCCGGTACTCTAGAAGATCCATTCGGACATGTCTGGACAGTGGCAACTCACAAGGAAGATATGACTGTGGAAGAGATCCGGAAGCCGATGGAAA
>CAZPPD010000439.1:0-5456 GCA_964588185.1 uncultured Alcaligenaceae bacterium
GTGATTTTTGGCCTTCGCTGGCAATTGTTTTGGCAGGTGGGGTTATCGGAGCAACACTTTTGTCACTACTAATGATTCCTGCCGGATATGTCTTGTTGTTATCTATCTCTCGCCGGTTCTTGAAGTCGGAGGAAAAACCTGTTGACGCTGAAAGGGACGGTAAATCTTTACCTACAAGTCAAACTTAGGAGGAAACCATGGCAAAAACAATCATTGTATTCGGAGCATCAGGAGAACAAGGAGCCGAAGTTGTTCATCAACTCATGAAAGACAACTTAGAGGTTCGAGCTGCTTTACGGTCCTCCTCAAAGCGGGTCTTCCCCATGTCGGTAGAGATTGTTTCTGCTGATTTTTCAATCCAAGAGAGCTTACAAAAAGCCGCAGAGGGCTGCTCGGCAGCAGTTCTCATTCTGCCTCTGGTTTTTGATCCAAAAACGATGCGATCTTACGGCGAATCCTGTATTGAGGCATTAGAGGCTACTGAGATCGAGCATTTGGTCTACAATGCGAGCATTTGTATTCCTGACAAGAAAATTGGATATGCTTTCTTCGATAAAGGAATCCGCCCTGTCATCGAAAAAGCTCTTAGTGCTAAATTCCATGCGACAATCCTCCGTCCACCTCTATACCTCGACAACCTCCTCGCACCTTGGACTTTCCAAGGTGTAAAAGAGGATAGTGTTCTTCGTTACCCAATGCCGGCGGAACAAAAAATTCCTTGGAGTTGCTATTGGCATCAAGCAGCTATAGTAACAGAGGCCGTGCGACGTGGGGCTACAATTTCAAATAAAGTCCACGACATTTCGATGCCCAACTTTGCATCTGGAAACGAAATTGCAAGTGCGGTATCTCAAGCAGTCGGGCGACCTATCACCTACCAACAGATAAATCCTAAAGAGTTCGCAGACAAAGTAGCAAATTTTTGGAATGCTGAGGCAGCCGAGCACGTCCGTACTCTCTATGAAATACTAACTCAGGAGGACCACAACCTTTTAGATCGTGACTATTCGGCTTTTAATTCTCAATTCGAAACTAAGTTTCCAAACCTCGCCAATTGGGTCAAGGAAGCTTTTGCACAAAGGGAAAATCTGTGATTGCTCACTCCCAGTAGGTCCAATCATACTTCAGAAAGCGTCTTGGTTAACAATGAAAATCAATCAAAACATGCAACGGTTTAGTCTGTTTCTCTTGGCCTGGTTCGGAGTAGAGGTATTCTTCGCACTGAGTGACTTGTTGCCGAAAACACAACTCGCAACTGGAACAAATATAGTCCTCGGGGTCGGCTTGGCATTGGTATTAACCTTCAGTATCACAGTCTTACGTCAGGTAGTTATGAATGTTCCACTACAATTACTATTAGGCTTACAAGCGATCCGATTTTTTGGAGCCCTTTTCCTCGCATATTCCGGAAAAGGACTAGATCCTATGTGGGCTTTTTGGGCAGGTTGGATTGATATTGCTGTGGCGGCCTCGGCTATTTTTGCTGCTTGGAGGTGGTGTCCGCCTAACACCCCAAGTCGCCGGACGGCATTGTGGATATGGAGTATAATAGGAATAGTCGACATCATTGCTGCCCCTGTCTCGGCGATTCTACTTCGAGCTTTGTATCCGGAAACGATGACTGCTATCCTTCAATGGCCCCTGCGAATCGTTCCGCTGTTTTTTGTTCCTCTGATGATTTACTTGCACATCATTATTATTGTTCGCCTGCTGGAAGTGAGAAAAGCGTCGAAATTTAACTCCTACAAAACATACGAGTATGCAACCTAGATGAAATATAACATTACTGTTATTTATTGGGAGTTGTTGAACTCTAGTAGCTGACGCTGGTCCTTAACGAGAACAAGAAATTTTCGTTTTCCTCGACCCGCATCCGAACACACAAGGAACGTCCTCATTTTCCAAACACCTGACAAATGAGTCCAATGCTTTCATTCACACAAAAAAAGCCTACGAGTATATTTCGCAGGCTTATGAGAAGGAGCAAGAGAAATGGATAGGTAAAAATGTTGTTAAAGTTCATTAACGGTGAGGGTGAATGTTTTTGTCACCGGAGACATACCTTCAACGTCAGCAGTTACCGTCACCGTATGGTCGCCTGTTTCGGCAGCCGCTGCCGCGGTCAAAGTGAATGTTGCTACATTGTCGTCTTTTGCATAGATAATTTCGTTTTGAACGCTATCCTTTACGGTTACTCCTTCGGGGAAGTTGGACATTTTAACAGTAACCGGCAATTCAAAGTTGTGCCGTTTGATTGTCACCAAGATATCTTTATTTTCTCCCCGCTTTATAGTCTCTTTGGCTTCGGGAACAATCAGTTCGAGTTCTTTCTTCGGTCCTTCTCCACAACCAACTATCCAGAAGGACATCAAGAGAATGATTGATCCAAATATTTGACGCATCATAAATCTCCTTTCTTAGTTTCAACCAATAGATCAAGATAGGGTGCCTGATGGAGGCACCCTGATCTCAGTTTTATTTTTTCTTTTGTGAACGGATCCGCAAATTATTAACTACGTTATCCGCGCCGCCTTCGAGGGCGTTTTCTATGGCTTTATTCATCTCAGCCCAGGAAGAGACAGTTCCACTTAATGTGACCTCTTGTCCGTCAACAGAGACACTAATTCTGGTGGAATCTACATAAGGACTCCAATAAAGCTCGTCCCGAATGTCTTCTTTAAGTTGAGAAGTTCCGGGTAGAAGAGATTCATTTCCTGGACGATAATAAGGATAGCTGTAGTAACCGACGACGTGGTCATAGTCAACTCGCAAATTATTGGCGACGTCGATAACCCCATTCACTTCCGAAGCAGCATCTTCTGCTTGCCATTTTTCGAAATAAGAATCCACCTCGCCATTGAGGTATACTTTTCCGTTAAAAGCGCTCACCGAAATCTCATAACGGCTCACATCCGGATCCCAACGCAAGGCGGAGCGAACGTTGTTGGCGATTTGCTCATCGGTGAGATTCGTAGTTGGGCGAACACGCAATAGGTTTTTAACACGAATGACACCAACCGTATTTTCGGCGTCAAATTCGGCAGCTCGTTTGGCTTTGAGGTTACTAACGATCCCGGTCAAGGTAACGACCCCATTAGCAACCGATACCTCAGGATTAAAAGAAAAGACTCTGGGGTCATACAGGAAAGCATCCTCGACTGCTTCAGCGATCTTTTCGTCGGACTTATAAACATATTTGTCTTTGCGACGCATTTTGTCCCGGTCCCACCATTGCACATTCAGCTTGTCGGAGTTTACAGACATAACACCGGTCACCCAAGCATCGGAATAAGCCCGGTTCTTTTCTGCGGCGCTGCCAACAGTACCGCTGAGCTTAACTACACCATCGTTAACTTCCACTCCAATCAAGGCATCGTCTAACCAAACGTCTGTTTCTAAACGACGCTGGAAATCCTTTTTGATTTCACTGTCGGAGCGTTTGGTCTTATAGGTGATGGAAATATCATTATCCACCGCCTTGACACCTTTCACGCTCATGGCGACCTTTTTTGCTAATTGCTTCTCCTGCCAGGAATGAACGTTTCCCGTAAGAGTCACCTTCCCATTAATTACCCTAGTTGTAACCTCGTAGGATTCGGTTGCCGGGTCAAACAAGAGGGCATTCTGGATATCCTGGCGAATTTCATTATCAGTGCGAGAAACAGGTTTGACCCGCATCTGGTCAATCACCGAACGGACGCCTTTGATTGTTCGGGCTAATTTCACTGCCCGATTCTTGGCAAGGATGTTATCCACGGAACCGGACAACTCGACAATCCCGTTGTTAGTCTCAACATCAATCAGATGCGAAGACACCGCATCGTCGCGGATTAATCGGAAGGTAATTGCGGAGGTGATATCCCTATCCGAAATCTGTTTGTTTTTGGATTTTCCTCCTGCGGTTGCCAGGCAAGGAACCAAACACATCACAAACATTGTTAGGAGCGTAAGCCGTAATTGTTGGATTCTCATAAATCCTCCTCCTTCTTAAATTGATTGCTTTTACTACCTAAAATGAAATGATGCAAATCAAATACCAACTATGAGAATTTCAATCATTGGGATGAAAATCTCACTGGTTTTATCTGTTTCAAGGGTAAGAAGGAAATGGCATAGGCGAGTGGCGGCTAGTGCAGGCAATCCCTTAATCAAATTTGAGAATGTTATTACACGCGCCGGTCATTGCATTGGTTCTAATGTGCCTAGCAGTGTTGGAATGAGTTCAGAGACCGTCGGATGGATATGGACAGCACGTTGAATTACAGTGTATGGAGCATCTGCATACATAATGTCAAGAATCGAATGAATGACCTCATCGCCGCCTATACCTAAAATCGCTGCACCAAGGATTTTTTTGCTTTCGGCGTCAATAAGAACTTTCATGAAGCCTTGTGTTTCACTTCGTTCGCGAGCACGGCCGACGCTGGCCATAGGCATCTTCCCAATGAGAGCTTTACGTCCCGATTCGCGGACCTGGTTTTCTGTCATTCCAGCCCGGCCGAGGGGAGGATCAATGTATAAGGCATAGGCGGTGATGCGATCACTTACCTTTCGAGGATGGTCATCAAAAAGACCGGAACAAACGATTTCAAAGTCGTTGTAGGAGGTGTGGGTGAATGCACCTCGACCATTAACGTCACCCATGGCCCAAATTCCCGGTACATTTGTACGCAGGTGTTCATCTACCAGAATGGGTCCGTTGGTTTGAATGCCGGCTTTTTCCAAACCCAGGTCTTCTGTATTCGGGACGCGGCCTGCTGCAACTAAAAGGTGACTACCGGTAATGGTTGTCTCTCCACCAGCATCCAAGGCAACGCAAATTTGATCTCCCCGTTTAGAAACCGAAGTGCAATTGGTATTCAGATATATTTGCAGGCCTTCCTTTTCCAGGATCTGTTGAATTGCTTCGGAAGTGTCTTCATCCTCGCGTTTGACCAATCGATTGCCCCGTTCGACAATTGTCACCCGGCTTCCAAAGCGACGAAACATTTGACCAAACTCCAATCCGATGTAACTTCCGCCAAGAATGATGAGGTGTTCCGGCAAGGAATCAACCTCCAGCATAGTTGAGTTGGTCAAATAATCGACATCATTGAGCCCAGGAATTTCCGGGATTCGGGCCCGCCCGCCAACATTGATGAAGATCTTTTGTCCTTCCAACAAGTTGTTTCCCACACGAACTTGCGATGGTCCTTCAAAACGAGCGTGGCCCTCGTAGACAGTTAGGTTTTCCAGGGATTTTAGCCATTTCTCCAATCCATCGCGAGACTGGGCGACAATCTCGTCCATACGCCTTTTAACTCGTTTCATATCTACGCCGACTTCACCGTTAACCAGGACTCCGTAGTCTCCCGCCCGACGAACCATGTGAGCGACTCGAGCACTGGCAACCAGCGACTTGGTGGGAATACAACCGTAATTAACGCAGGTGCCGCCAAACTTTTTTCGCTCGATAA
>CAZPPD010000440.1:0-5441 GCA_964588185.1 uncultured Alcaligenaceae bacterium
GCGCGGGTCAGCCATATTCCTGCAGAGAAGCGGCTCCGTGTGTTTTACCAAGTCTGGGATTCTCCTTTAATGACTGCCAATCAAAATACGCGTGTAGGTGAGATGATTGAGATGGCAGGGGGAATCAATTTGTTTGCGGATCATTCGGTTGCCTATCCGCAAATTAACAAAGAATCGCTCTTTTTGAAGGATCCCGAGGTCATTTTTTTTCCTTCGAGCCACAATCAGAAATTCAAGATCCCGGCTACTTGGAATGGATTGACGGCAGTAAAAAAAGGGAGAATTTATACTATCGATGCCGATAGGATTTCCAGACCGGGACCTCGTTTGGTCGATGCCTTGGAGAAAATGGCGAGCAAGCTCTACCCAGAAGAATTTAAGTAATCAGTCATGGCACAAGAATCCTCCATCGAAGAACAATCCTGGACGCAATGGTATCGATTGTTTGGCCAAACAATATCATTTGGAGGGCTTGAATATGCCGTATACGATGGAACATTTTATGAAGGAAGCGAAAGAAATTTCTTGAAGGGATTAACCACAGAGGACATTGCCCGATTATAAAAAGAAATGCCGGATGAAAAGCGACGGGGCTTGGTAAGACAATTCTTAAAGGAATTATCTCAGGAAGAAATCCGCACGTTGTTGGAAAAACAAGAAAGCGAAGAGAATGGAGCAAAAGACATGAAATAAGTTAAAAATATCCTTGTTTGTGAAGTTTCCCTTAGGTATGCCGCAAAGCCTCGATCGGGTCCAACTTTGCCGCCCGCCAAGCGGGGTACAACCCAAAGCTCACACCAACTCCTACCGCTAATCCCAGTGCCCACACAAAAGATCCATAATGGATTTTCGTGGGAACCACATTGCTGGTAATCAGTTCCCAGACGAATGGAAAACCAAAAATGATCCCCAATCCCAAAATCACTCCAAAGATTCCCCCCATGCTGGTTTGCAACATGGCTTCGACTACAAACTGCAAGGTAATATCTCTTCGCTTGGCTCCCAAGGCTCGGCGGATGCCGATTTCCCGGGTTCGTTCGGTAACCGTTGCCAGCATGATGTTCATTATGCCGATGCCCCCCACTACCAGGGAAATGCAAGCGATTGCTCCGAGCATTAAGGTGTAGCGGTCGCGGGTACGCTTGGCCGCGTCCAAACGGTCGCGGGGAATGATGATTTCCCAATCTTGTTTGGAATGCCGTTCCAGGAGAATTTTCTCCACTACTTTGGCGGTGGGATGTACATCATCCATGTTTTCCACGGTTAGGGTGATTTGGTGGTATTCGACAATCTCTCCGGAGCGGGAACCCGATTGTCGGAGAAAAGTTTTTTTGCCGAACCGAGCCCGGCAAGTTTCATAAGGAATGTAAATATCCTTGTTGAACTCTTCCGCGCGTTTGCCCCCGGCGGTGGAACCAATCGCTGCCCGCTCTTCCATTACGCCAACCACAATATACCGCTGCTTATTCATGTTGACAGTTTGTCCCAAAGGTTTCTCAAAGGGAAACAGCCTCTCGGCTAAGGCGGAACCCAGCACAGCCACGTTTCGCAACTGCCGGTCATCCCCCTTGCTACCCATGTCTTCAGCGTCCCGGATAAACCGGCCGTCGGCCATTTCAAAGCGGTTGACTTTCTCGTAGTCCTGATAGGTAGCGACCACTCGAGCCAAAACCATGCGCCCACTGCGGCGGACTTCCTGGGGAAATATTCGCATCCCTACACTGGTGATTACCGTGGGAATTGTTTTCAAATGGATATAATCTTCGGCGGTTAATCCGTAGGGAAAAAAGAAACTTCGACGGGTATCGGAGCTTTTATCCGGAGGTTTTACGCTGCGGATGATAATATTGGTGGCTCCCTGACGTTTGATATCTTCCAGCGCGTCTTGCATACTGCCTTCGCCGAAAGCCATGAGCGAGACAACGGCCGCGGTTCCAATGATAATTCCGAGAATCGAGAGGAAAGTTCGCATTTTATGCAGCCAAAGACTGCGCCCGGCCATGACCATGCTGCTGATAAACTGATCCCGAAAACGGTAAAAATTGAGTTTGGATTGCGGCGCGGTTTTCTCGGAGATTCGGTCGTTGGAAAAGCCGTTGTCCAATATGCGTTGAAGCTTTCCGGTCTCTAATTCCGACATAGGTTGGCCTCGGTGGTCGACCCACTCCTATTCTTTGATTCCAGATCCCGTTTCCATGGTAGCGGTAAGATTATTTTCGTTCTCTTCCTTACTATCCTTATTATCATTGCGAACATCGGATTCAATCAATCCATCCCGCATGCGGATCACTCGCCTGGCCCAAGCGGCGATATCATTCTCGTGGGTCACCATGATGATGGTTTTTCCCGCCTGGTTTAACTGCTGCAGCAATCGCATGATTTCGTCGCTGGTGCGGGTATCGAGATTCCCGGTTGGTTCGTCGGCGAGAATCACATGAGGATCATTGACCAGGGATCGGGCTATGGCAACCCGTTGCTGCTGTCCCCCCGATAATTGCATGGGCCGGTGATCCAATCTTCCTCCCAGGCCGACCAATTCCGCCAAGTCGATACATCGCTGCCGAGCACTTTCATCGATCCGCATTCCCTGATACAGAAGTGGGACTTCGATGTTTTCGACGACCGTATATTGCGGAAGCAGATTGTACGATTGAAAGATAAAACCCAAATAACGGCTGCGAATCTCGGACAACTCATCATCGGGTAGCTCCGAAACATCTTGGCCGCCCAGGTAATACCTGCCGGAAGTGGGCCGGTCCAAACAGCCCAACAGGTTCAGTAAAGTGGATTTGCCGGACCCGGAGGGACCCATCAAGGCGGCAAAGTCGCCTTCTTCCACATCCAACGAAACCCCGGCAAGGGCACGGACAACATTGGTGCCCATAACGTAATTCTTCGTCAGATCCACAATTTGGACAATTGTACTCATATCAATGAGATAACATAATTTTGGTTAAAAAGGTGTGAGATTGTATTTCGAGAATGAGAAATTAATGGGGGATTGAGTTCGAAGTTTCATCCTTTTCGGATTCAAGCGCCTAACCAATTGTTCGTTCTCAAATCTAAAAGGCGGCTGTCGTAAAGCCGCCTTAGGATAAAACACCCCTTTCCTTGTTTTGTTACTCAATCTCCTGGCTCACTTTTTTTGGCAGAAGACAAGTATTCTTGCTGCAGGCTTGGTAAAAAACCGTCACGGTCAAAGGTTGCCGGTCTCTTTGCACGCTAGCCGTAATGTTCACTTTGCCTTCATAAGTGTTGTAGTTTCCTACTACATCATCAAAGACCAGCTTTCCTTTGGGATAATTCACTTTTAGAACCTTGGCTTTTCCCTTTCCAGTTATGGTCACCTTGGTTTCTGCTGCTGCCAAATCCGGATTGCCGACCGGATTGGCATAAACATGCCAGCCTTTGTCGGATTGGATGGTGACTTTGATTTCTTGAATTCCGTCTTTGCTGATCTTTCCACCGGTAACGGAAATTTTTACCGGGTGTTTCCTCTTTTTGGGCTTTTTGCCCAGGTCGGGGATTTTGAGATGCCCCTCTTTTTTGTCTTTGGATTTCTCATCCAGGAATAAACTCACTGCCGCCATCATTGTGGTCACTCTGGAACCTTGAAGTTTCATGGTGGGAGCAAAAGCCCGGAACCCTTTTTCTGCCTCCCGGCGGTAGCTTTTTTCGCCGGTAGCTTTCGCCAGCTTGACCAGATTCAGCAGAGCAAGACTGTTCCCCGAAGGTACCGCTCCGTCATATTGGTCTTTGCTGCGAGCGAATAATTTCTCCTGGTCGTGGGCGGTGAAATAAAATCCTCCGTCTTCTTTGTCGCCGTGATGTTCGATCATGGTATTGGTCAAATCCTTGGCTTCCTGGAGCCAGCGTTTTTCCTTGGTGATTTCGTGCAAAGTTAACAGCCCATGGACCAGGCAAGCGTAATCTTCCAGAAAAGCATCGACCGAAGCTTCCGGTCTTCCACCAGGTTTGGCACCATAGGTTCGGAACAAACGCCCGTCTTTTTTCTTTTGTTTCTTCAACACGAAATCTGCTGCTTTTTTGGCAGTCTCCACGTAGTGAGGCTCCTCTAAGGCATACCCCGCACGGGCAAACCCGGCGATCATCAATCCGCTCCAACCGGTCAGCGAAATCTTGTTCAGGAAGGGACGCTCGCGTTGGCTGCGAATCTTGAACAGCTTTTGTTTGACGCGACCCAATCGCCCCCGGAATCGCTTTTCGGGAACATTCAATTTCTCGGCAATTTCAGCCAAAGGTTGAGGTAGCGTAAAAATATAGTATTTGTTCTCGAAGTTTGGATTGCCGTCGACTCCATAAACTTTGCGGACCAAGCGGAGTTCCATTTCATCGAGAGCATTCTCCAACTCCTCTGCGGTCCAAACATAAAATCGGCCTTCTTCTTCATCCGTCTCGGCGTCTTGAGAGGAATAGATTGCTCCTTCCGGAGACATCATCTCTCGTTGGATGTAGGCCAGCGTTTCCCGAATGATGCGGCGATAAAGGGGATTCTTGTTTATCCGGTAGGCCTTGGCATACAGCTCCACCAGTTGGGCATTGTCATAGAGCATCTTCTCAAAGTGAGGGACCGTCCAGGTCCGTTCGGTGCTGTAGCGATGAAAGCCGCCCCCGAGTTGATCGTAGATCCCGCCCAAGGCCATCTTGTTTAAGGTCAAATAGACCATCTCCAATAGCTTTTTATCCTTGGTTCTTTTTCCCTCATGGAGAATCAGTTCCAAGCGGCAAGGAGTGGGGAACTTGGGACCCCGAAAATTCCGGGCAGGGGAACCAAAGCCCCCATAGTCCGGATCAAAGCGTTCTTTCAGGTAATCCAACGTATCGGCGACTAACTGCCGGTCTAATTCGATGAGGTTGTTGGGACCTGCCGGAGCGGCAAGGGCCTGTTTGGTAGCCTTTGCCACTTGATCGGCTTGTTCTTGGATAGCCTTGGGTTTTTCTTGCGCTGCTTCGTGGACCAATTTTAGAATAGTCTTGAAGCCGGCAATACGGCGGCCTTCTACCGTCTTGTCTTCCCGTGGCCAATAGGTCCCACCGATAATCGGCTTGCCATCCGCAGTCAGAAACATCGACAACGGCCAACCGCCATTGCGGCCCATCACTTGAACCGCCGTCATGTAAATATTGTCAATGTCCGGACGCGCTTCCCGGTCGACTTTGATGCTGACAAACCACTTGTTCATTAACTTGGCAACTTCGGGATTATCGAAAGATTCCCGCTCCATCACGTGGCACCAGTAACAGGAGCTATAGCCAATCGAGAGGAAAATCAATTTGCCCTCTTTCTTGGCCTTGGCAAAAGCTTCCGGACCCCACGGATACCAATCCACCGGGTTGTGGGCGTGCATAACAAGATAAGGACTGGTTTCTTTCGCCTAGCGATTGGTATAGCGAGGCTTTTTGCCATCGCCTTCTTCCTC
>CAZPPD010000441.1:0-5428 GCA_964588185.1 uncultured Alcaligenaceae bacterium
TCGGGTTCGGTATTAGATAACCACCATAGAATTATTAATACGCATAGTTCGCTGAGTGACTCAGAGATTAATCAGGTATATTATTGCAATTTGGCAATCGGGTTCGGTATTAGAAAGCTAACAAAGAATAATTAAAACGCAGAGTTCGCTGAGGGACGCAGAGGGAAATCGGGGATATTCCCCGCAAGCCGATCTTCAAAATCCTATGTCATTCTGTTTAATGAAATCTCAAGGAGTAATACCGAACCCGATTGCCACCAAATAGCCATAATGTCTCTGTTTAATCTCTGCGTCCCTCAGCGAACTCTGCGTTTTTTTCCTAAGGGCGAGTGCTCGTCCCATCCCTCCTCCGAAGGTTTCCCCAAAACATATCGAATGGTGGATCATCCTGAATCGGGAATTTCTTGGCGTTATTTTCGTTGATGTCGATCCCTAGTCCCGGGCGGTTGTTGGCGTGGTAGTAGCCATCGCGGAGTTCCGGACAACCGGGGAACACATCCTTTTCCGCTTTGGTAAAGTCGCGGGCTTCCTGGATGCCGAAGTTGTGGCAGGCCAGATCCAAGTGGACATTCGCCGCGTGGCCTACTGGAGAAACATCCCCTGGCCCATGCCAAGCAGTCCTCACATTAAACCATTCGCATAAAGCCGCCAGCTTTCTTCCCATCGTCAAGCCACCGATTTGGGATAGGTGGACCCGAATAAAGTCAATCAATCGATTGCTAATCAGGTGCAACCATTCATTGGGATTGTTGAACAGTTCTCCCATGGCGATCGGGGTCGTTGTCTGCTGCCGCAAGTGAGTGAAATACCCCACGTCCTCCGGTGCAAACGGATCTTCCAGGAAGAAGAGTTTGAATGGTTCCAAATCCTTGGCCAGTTGCATTGCCAAGATGGGCGGGACACGCTCGTGGACATCATGCAACAATTCCACCGAATCACCCACGGTTTTTCGTAGGTGCTCGAACAACCTGGGGACAATGCGAACGTAAGGCCGAGGCTCCCAGGTTCGCGTCTGCCGGTTGACGGGCGTGTTGCGGTCATCTCGATTCTGTCCGGTCCCATAGGCAACAACACCCGGGACTGCCATTTGCACCCGGACATGGCGATACCCTTTGGCCATGTAATTTCGCACGGCTTGTTCCACTTCCTTGGGATTGCGGCCGTTGGCATGACGGTAAGTATCCACTGCTTCGCGAAATTTCCCGCCAAGTAACTGGTAGACCGGCATGTTGGCTCGTTTGCCGAGAATATCCCAACAAGCCATGTCAACGCCGCTTAAGGCATTGTTTAGAACCGGCCCGTTTCGCCAGTAAGAACTGACAAAGGAGGATTGATAGATGTCTTCGATGCGAAGGGGATCTTTGCCGATCAGAAATGGCTTTAGATAGCCATCGATGGCAGTTTCCACCACACGGGCTCGTTGGGTAAAGGTGGCACAACCTAAACCGTAGAGCCCCGCTTCGTTGGTTTGCACTTTTACAACAATCAGGCGGATTCCTGCCGGGGCGGTAAGGATGGTGCGAACATCGGTAATTCGCAGCGGCGGCAGGCCTCGCAAAGGCTGTTGTGCGGGGCCATTTTGAGCAGCGGCTGCAGGGGCCAATGCCCCCGGCAAAAAGGGCAAACCGGCCGCTCCAACTGCGCCGGTGGATTGCAACCATTCTCGTCTATGCATGACTCACCTCATTGAAATTCGAATTGAGGAATACCTGATTGGGAATTCTAAAGGGAGAAGGGAACCATTGCTATCAACAAATAGATACTGGAGATGGTCATCTTTCTGGATCTCGAAACTTTCCGGGAGCAAACCTAGATCCCTTGGTTTGTCCCGTTTGTCTGCAATTGGGGGGAATCACAAAGACCAGGGAAAAGCCGCCATTGAGGAAAACACCTTTTCGGCAGAATTTCGAAACTGATCAAATAATTTTCCGGACAATGCCGAAAAAACCAAAAAGAAAGGTTGACATTATCGGTTAGAAGCTTATAAGCCTTTCCTGCAATTTTCACCCAATAGCGACGAAGAAGTTTCACGACAAGGAACTAACTCCTTGAGGCAGGTGTCCTTGTCGGGTGGGCGGAAAACTGGGGTAGGCTGCACTCTAACTGAGACCACCGCGGGGGCGGTCAGTTCTCAGCGGGGAACAAGCCGTGGAATCGGTCTCGGCCGGTTCGGGGGCGAGCTTGTTGGGTGCAGTAATCAAATCAGAATGCGTCGGACTAGGAGTCTAAACGGGGATGAATACCTTCACTTCGAAATTGGCGTTAGTTGGCTGTTTTTCTGACGCTGGAAGCCTATCCAGTGAACCACAAATCACTTCCCTGCGCCGTGGCGGGGGTAGCAGCTATCTGCCCCACCCGGGAATCGATCATGATGAAAGGATTACCATGGGAACCACAGCTATGGAAGTCCCCAATACAGGGCTTCGCCTCAGAAGGGACCAGCAGCAAACCAGCCGGCCGGGAGTTTGGACCTCCTGGGTCTGCGGGTTGATCGTTTTGCTGTGGGCCGGGACGGCTTCAACAGCAAACGCGCAGATACCGAATCTTCCACCGGCTAAAAAGGCACCGGAACTTCCCGGTGGACCGGAACAAATCACTCCGCCACCGCGAACCATTACCACTAATAATCCCGGCCAGCGGGCTCCTCAGCGTTCCGTTGGAAGGACCGTGGGAAAAAATCTCTTTCAGAATCCCAGCAAGGCAACCCCGGTTCCGCAACCGACGACTCCGGGGGAACCGAATCTGGACGCTCCACCGGAACTGCCTTTGCCGCGAGCTTTTGGCGGTCCCGGACTTTATTGTGGTCCGGAAGGCTGCATGCCTTCGGAGAATAAGAAGGTAGATGAGAAAACCCTGAAACGCTACCACAAGTTCATCAAGGAATTCATCGACACCGAAGTGAACCTGGATCTCGAAGTAGGCAAGACTCGCTTGATGGTTTTGAAGCAAGCTCCCAAACGAATTCAAGTAGCAGACGATACGATAGCCGGCTACACCGTCATTACTCCTAAGGAAATCTCCTTGCTAGGCAAGCAGGTTGGAAGCACGGTCTTGACCTTGTGGTTCCAGGATCCCAATGATCCGACCAAGCAAGAGATCCTTTCGTACCACGTTCGCGTCTACCCGGACAAGGAAGCCCGCAGGCGATTGGAACGCGTTTACGAAGCCTTGGCTAAGGAAATCAACTGCCACTTCCCCAACAGCAATGTGTGCCTCAAACTGATCGGGGACAAAATCGTGGTTACCGGGCATGCTCATGATGTTCAGGAAGCGAGCCAGATTCTCACCATCATTCGCATTCAAGCTCCCAATCCTCGAACCGGCCGCCCGGCAGCTTCGGAAATTCCAACGGACCGAATTCAATCCGGTCTCCAACCCGGCGAAAAGACAGTGAATAATGATGTTCCTCCCGGGCTAGAAGATTACGAGTTGGCCGGTGGTCCCTTCGTCATCAATCTGTTGAAGGTACACGGCGAACAACAGGTGATGTTGCGGGTTACTGTGGCTGAGGTCAACCGGGCTGCTGCCCGCAGCGTGGGGATGAACTTTTCCCTCTTAAATAACGACGGAATTGCTTATTTCGCCAACAACACAGGAGCCATCGGAACGGGTGGAGCAGTCTCTTCAGCCGGTGTGAATGGCAGAAACAGTGGGGCTCTGGGGTTAATCAACTTTGCTGCTGCCAACACCTTCGGCATTCCGCCCTTGGCCGGCTTCCCGGCTGGAGCAGGCGGCTTTAACAACTTGCCTGTCGCTCTGGATAATGGCCAGGTCCGCTTGGCCATCAGTGCCCTGCGAACCTTGAACTACGCTCGCTCCTTGGCCGAACCGAACCTGGTTGCTCTGAACGGCCAGACCGCAAGTTTCCGAGCTGGTGGAGAATTCCCGGTTCCCATTGTAACCGGGTTCACGGCTGCCGGTCTTCAAGGTGTCAACTTCGTTCCTTTCGGAGTCCAGCTAAACTTTACTCCCTTCATTACGGACCGGGATCGCATCCGCTTGATCATCAACGCGGAAGTGAGCACCCGGGACATTAGTGCCGGCACCGCCAACATCGGCGGAACCGCAGTCCCCAACCTGACCTCTCGGAATTTCCAAACGACCGTGGAACTGCGCGAAGGACAAACTCTGGCGGTTGCCGGTTTGATCCAAAATAACCTCGGAGCGGATACCAACCGGATTCCATTCTTGGGAGATCTGCCGATCCTGTCCACCCTGACCGGTTTCACTCGAACCACAGCCGGTGAACAGGAATTGGTTGTGTTGGTAACTCCGGAACTGGTTCATCCTATGGAACCCAAAGATATTCCCCCGCTGCCGGGATCGGATATTTTTGAACCCAATGATTTGGAGTTTTACTTGTTAGGTCGAATCGAGAGCCATTACCCCATCGATTACCGAAGCACTATTCGGACCGACTTCCAACGCATCCGCCAATACCGGATGATGGAAAGCCAATACCTGTATGGTGACCACGGCCCCGTTCCCCCTCACTAAGGGATAGTAGCTGGATTCGCCAAGAATTCAGCCCGGAATGGTAGCTGGATTCGCCGGAATTCAGCCAGGCATTAACCAAGGAACGGGCCCAATCAATCTGAGTTCTCGGGAATTCAGAAACGGAAGTGAAAAAGCTCGATGGACTACGAATAAGATCTCAAAACAAAGGAACCAAAACTATGCAATGGTTTTCTCGATACAAACTGATTTCTCCGGTATTAAGGAAAAGCTTCCTGGCCATGGGGTTGCTGGTCGGTGGTTTCTCCGCAGAGGTTTGCCTCGCACAATCCGGCGGACATCCGGTCAAAGCAGATCATTATCAGCCACCCGTGATGCCCGAACCGCCCGGAGCCTTTGTTCGCCGCTTCCAAGCCGTGCAAACCGACAAAGCAGAAGCTAGTGACTTTGTCTTCTTCCTGGACGAATGGTATCAGGGGGGAGATAAGCTGGGACCTTTCGGCCAATACCATCTGACACAAGTTGCCCAGCGGCTTCCCAGTGTTCCTTTCCCTGTCGTAATTCAGCCGCATTCCGATCCCAATCTGAATGAAACACGAAGACAAGTCGTTGTCACTGGATTGACCAACTTGGGAATTCCGGATGCCGACGTTCGGGTCGTCATTGCCTACCCACAAGCAGAAGGCCTGCGCTTCAAGCAGATCGAATTAGTCAACCAAAACCTGTTGTTCCAACAAGCGGTCAACAATCGAATTGGTGCCTTTCGCGGAACCGGCTTCGGCCGAGGATTCAATCGATTTGGTTTAGGCTTTGGCGGCTTCGGCCGTGTTGGTTTCGGTGGCTTTGGTGGCGTTGGTGGCTTTGGTGGCTTCCGAGGCGGAGCGGCTCGCCCATTGATCTACGGATCCTAATCGCACAGGTTCTAGGAGGGCGAAGTACCTCCGGCATAGTAGCGAGGGCGTGGGTCCTGCCG
>CAZPPD010000442.1:0-2396 GCA_964588185.1 uncultured Alcaligenaceae bacterium
TCTTTTTTCTTTGGTCCTTTGTTTTTTCGCCCGGGTCTGCCTTTGCCTGTTTGTTTGCTGATTGGCCGTGGAGTTTCTGCCTCACCCGGTTTCTTTTTCTTAGGCAACATCTTTCGTTCCAGCACCCCCCACAGGGTGCTGGCAATGAAGTAGAGGCATAATCCTGCGGCAACCTTGTAAAACACCAAGCCAATCACAACCAACATGTATTTCATCATCTTTTGTTGCATAGCTTGTTGTTCATCGGTGGGCGGCGGCATCATCAATTTTTGCTGGATCATCATAATGCTGACAGCAACAATCGGCAGAATATTGAAGAAAGGTCCCAAATAGGGAGCCGGAATAATCGGAGGGATCAGTTTCTGGACCTGAGCATCCGGGGAGGTTAGAAACGGGATTGATTCCCCCCACCAAATCAACATGTCCGGAGCCGCCATATTTCGCACCCAAATAAAACTGGCCAGACGAAAGCGAATACTTTCTTGCAGGGCATAATACAAGCCCAGGAAAACCGGCATCTGCAGCAGTAACGGCAAGCAGCCCGCTGCCGGGTTGACCTTGTGTTTCCGGTACAGCTCCATTACTGCTTGTTGGCGAGCTTGCATATCGTTCTTGTATTTCTCCTGGACTTTCTTGAGCTCCGGAGCAAGCTCCTGCATGCGCATACTGGTCATGGCCTGTTTGCGGCTGATAGGGAACAGCAACCCGCGAACTAAAACCGTCAACAAAATAATGGTGACTCCCTCAATGGGTACCAGCCAGTACAAGAAGTTAAGCAGCCAATGCATGATTTTGATCATGAAGATCAGGAGGTCCGACCAAAGGGCTAGACGTTCAACGCTGGGATAGTCGGTAAGGGTTTCCAAGTGCAACGTTTCGGCGTAGCGTTCGATTAATTCGGTCTCTACTACCGAGTCACCGGATAAGACTCCGAGTTGGCGGACTTTAACCGGACCGTTGTAAATCAGGTACTTGTGCCGAACAGTTTGCCCCGGTTTTATTTCGATGAGGCGACTAATCATCCGAACGGTGACGTCGGAAAGAAATGGCTTGGGTAACGTTCCTTTGCGAATCCGAGTGACTACATAGGTTCCATCAAGGTCCTGGTAAAAAGCGACCATACAATCATCGAGTAGTTCGAATTCTTTCTTCACGATATCCTGAACCGCCCGATCGGTAAGATTCATGCGGATGCGATCGGGGCCTGTCTTTTTGAGAAAGTTCACCTCTATGAATGCTTCTCCGCTCCCCTTCTTGGGAATTTTGATTTCCAGCAACCGGCAATGTTCTTCCTCCGATTCCAAAGTTGGCCGAGCACCGTCGATGATGTCACTCAGGGTAAGGCCATTATCTTGCTCGTTGTCCACGCAAAGAACCGAAGCAAAATATTGCGTCATTACCCCGCCGTATTGCACGGCGACTTCCGTGGTTTCCGTTTCCGGTGCGATGTTGCCGCCAGCTTGATGGGCAATCTGCTCAGCCCGCTCCAAGACTCGCCAAAGGCTATTACCAACCAAAGTGCCAACGACGGCTTCCCGGTATTTGTAGGTGTACCACGCTCCTTCGATCGGTAATCCATGGGCCCCGGAGATTTGGTAGCGGAATTGGCTGGGAGGTTGCTCCTTCTTATTCGGGTCTTTCTTGTACTCAATTTCGACAGCCAAACCGATGTGATAATCCTTGGGTTTTAAGGAATAGATCTTTTTGATCAGTAGATTTTCGGCGCCTTCAGGACCCGGTGTGGAGAAAACCACGCGGTGGGAATCATCCGTATAGGTTTTCGATTCTAATTTCCAGATCCGTCGTCCTAAAGTGGCGAGAGGTCGCGGCCGGGTTTTATCCCGGACCCGAAGTTCGGGCTCGGGATAGTGAAACATCAAATAGGAAGCTTGAATTTGATCCTTGGGAATCAGATCCAAATGAGCCGGATTTCCCTCGTCGTCATAAACCGGCTTTCCATACCAACCGGCAGCATCAAACTTGGAGAGAGTCAGTTTTTGAAGCCCGGCTCCTTCGGAAGTAAGTTCGCCGTGAAGATAAAAGTCTTCTCCACCTAATGGGACCGTCACTAGGGGCTCTTTGCTTTCCTTTCTTTCTTTCTTCGTTACCGGTTCTGGTTCGGGTTTTTGGCTGAGTGAACCAAGGACTACCATCTCTGCTATTTCAAATGGATGAATTGCCCCCACCGTGGTGACGCCGAATAGGGCAGGCTTCAGTTTGGCTAATTGTTCTGGGGACAGTTTGGGAGAGGGCTTCTTTTGGGGGAGATCTTCTTTTTTTTCTTTGGATTTATCCTTCTTATTCGGATCTTGTTCATCTATCTTCTGTTCGGCCGCCTGCTGCGCGAAGTGCATTTGCAGCCAGACCCAGCCCATCATTATTCCGGCACTGATAAG
>CAZPPD010000442.1:2406-5425 GCA_964588185.1 uncultured Alcaligenaceae bacterium
AAGAATGAAAAACAGAAAATCGCGTTGTTGCATTATGCCCTACTACGACGAAGGAATATTGAACTCATCTTTACTTATATCAGGATAGTGAATAATTCACACTTTGAGGAGACCAAGGGACTCTTCCGGAAACAACAAAAGGGAAGGATCCGGTATGGATCCTTCCCTTGGTTAAACAACAAAGAGTAGTCTCGTTACTCGTCTTCGTCGTGAGCCAGGGTGGCTTTGGCAACAATCTGTTGCTGGATATTGGGTGGAACCATGTCATAGTGACTGAATTCCATGGTGTAAGAACCTTGGCCTTGCGTGATGCTACCCAGCTGAGCCGCATAGCGGGTAACTTCTGCCAACGGAACTTTACATTTGATTACAATCACGTCTCCCGGAAGTTGTTCCTGATCCTCAATCCGAGCCCGTTTGACATTCAAGTCTCCCAGAATGTTTCCGGTGTATTGTGAAGGAATGGTTACCTCCATGTCGACGACTGGCTCCAGCAATACCGGATGAGCGTTGGCAAATGCTTTTTTGAATGCCAATCGGCCGGCGGCTTTGAAGGCGGTTTCCGAACTATCCACCGGGTGGTCTTTACCAAAGTGGACTTCCACAGCGATATCTTGCATACGGTATCCCGCCAAGGCTCCCCGTTCGAGTAGTTCCTTGCAGCCCTTTAAGACGGCGGGAATGAACTGATTGGGAATGCTGCCGCCAACAATGGAGTCGATGAAGCCAAAGTTGTGTTCCTCGTCGTAAGCACAATTGTCCAAGCGAATTTTCTCGAACCTTTTCTTGTTAGCAAATTCTTCGAAGAATTGTTCCTTCGAGGTAATTTCGCGAGGTAAGGGATAAATCCGTAAGTGCACCTCACCGAACTGGCCCCGGCCGCCACTTTGTTTCTTGTGGCGATGGTCGGCAGAAGCTTCGGTGGTAATGGTTTCCCGGTAAGGAATCTTTGGTTCGTGGGTGATAATCTCCAGGCCAAAGCGCTTTTGCAAGCGCTCCCGAATGATGTCCAGGTGAAGCTGGCTCATACCCGTGATGACCAGTTCGTGGGTTTGGTGATCGCGAGTGACCTTGAAGGTTGGATCTTCATCGGCGATTTTGGCCAAGCTTCCGGAAATCTTCTGCTCGTCGCCCCGGGCTTTAGGTTCCACGGCCAAGCCAAACATGGGATTCGGCATGGGGTCGGTTTTTACTTCGAGAGTTTTACCGTTAATGCTGACGGTATCGCCGATGTGCAACCCTTCCAGCTTGGCCAAGGCGAAAATATCCCCGGCGATGGCTTCATTAATGTGGTCCTGGTTCTTTCCTTGCATCAGCAGCAAACCGCCGGTGCGATGATTTTTGCCATGGTGAGTGATCTGTTGATCGGCTTTGATTTTGCCTGAGAATAAGCGAACAAAACTCAAGGTGCCGACAAACTTGTCGTGGACGACCTTAAAGACCTTCCCAATAGCTTCGGCATCCTCGCTGGGATCAAGTTCCACCTCATGATCGTCCTCGATGGCCATGCGATGAGGGCCTTCGATTGGAGAGAGAGTGAAATCACTAATGCCATCCAACAACTCTTGAACGCCGATATCGCTTTTGCCAGCCGTACAGAAGATTGGTATAACGGTCTGGGCTGCCATGGCGGCGGGCAGAGCTTTGATTAACTCCTCCGCACTGACATCGCCTTCGGAAAGATACTTTTCCATCAACTCTTCGTCGCTCTCCACAATGCTGTCGATCAATTGGGAGCGGATTTCGTGGACATCCATTAGGGTCCCTTCCGGTATTTCAGCCGGGGGATTGAGCACGCTGACTACCCCTTTCAAGTCGTGGCCTTGGCCGACGGGAACATTGAACAGGACGCAGCCGATGCCCAGGCTGGCTTTGATGTTGTCCACCAATTCTTTGAAGTTGATGTTTTCGGCGTCCATCTTGTTGATGACCAACATGCGGCCCAAACCCCGCTTGCCGGCTTCGATGTACATACGCCGCGTGTTTACTTGGATTCCATCCGGAGCAGAAATGACAATGACGGCATTTTCGACGGCATCCAGAGAGTTAAGCGCAGCGCCGACAAAATCCGGGTAGCCGGGTGTGTCCAACAGGTGAAGTTGGTGGCCGTGGTGCTCGGCATGAAGGAACGAAGAATCAATGGAATATTTATGAGCTTTTTCTTGTTCGTCGTAATCGGAGATACTGGACCCGTCATCTACCGAACCGCACCGATCTACTGCCCCAGCTTTATATAGCAATGCATCTGCTAGTGATGTTTTCCCTGCAGCACCATGTCCTGCGATGACCACGTTTCGAATATCCGCAACGGAATAGCTTGCCATTTATTTTCTCCTTACCTCAAAGCAGTAAACGGGATGAGAATGGTGCCGGTCCAACAGTGGGCCGGCTCAACGACCATTAGTCACGTTAAGGACCTCCGTTAGAGTTAGCCGTCCTTCGTATAAGGCCCGGCCAATAATGCACCCGGACAGACCAAGTTCCGCCAGGCGACTTACATCTTCTATTTGGGTAACACCTCCCGAGGCAATCACAGGAAGTGAGACCTTTTTCGCCATCTCCTCCATTGCGGCAAAATTAGGACCCTGAAGCATACCATCCCGGTGGATGTCGGTGTAGACCAAGGCAGCCAAGGGGAACGATTCGTACTTCTTGGCCAAGTCTAAAGCGGCAACTTCGGAAACATCCAGCCACCCTTCGGTGGCCACGCGGCCATTCTTGGCATCAATGCCGAGTACCAGTTTCTTGGGGAATCGTTGACACATCGAAGTCAACCAATCCGGATCCTGAACTGCACGAGTCCCAATCACCACACGTTCCAATCCCCAGCTCAAGGCATTTTGGATATGATCCTCGGTGCGAATGCCGCCGCCTAATTGACACGGGACATTAACGGCTTGAACGATCGCCTGAATGGAGTCGGAATTGACCGGCTGTCCGTCCTTGGCTCCGTCTAAATCGACCAGATGAAGAAATTGGGCTCCTTGGGCAACCCATGTACGGGCCATGGCAACCGGGA
>CAZPPD010000443.1:0-5418 GCA_964588185.1 uncultured Alcaligenaceae bacterium
GCAAAGTAGTCCGGGAGTAATGGCAGGCGTAGGCTTGTACTGGCGCTATGAAAAGTGGCTTCGCAAGAAAGAAAGCCTGGTTCACTCCACTGTTGGCTTAACCGGTGCCATATGTGCCGTGCGAAAGGAATTATTTCGGCCAATACCAACCGGAACTATTCTCGATGATGTTTACTGGCCCTTGCAAGTGCTGATGCAAGGATATCGAGTGGTCTTCGAGAAAGAGGCTCATGCCTACGACTACCTTCCGGAAAAAACGACAGACGAATTCCGCCGCAAGGTAAGAACCTTGAGCGGCAACTTCCAACTAGCTGCTCGCTTGCCAAGTGCCTTGGCACCTTGGTGCAACCCCGTTTGGTTTCAATTTTGGTCGCATAAACTATTTCGCCTCCTGGTTCCTTGGGCTTTGTTGGCAATGTTGGTTTGTAGTGCCGTCTTGGCGAGACCCTATTCATTCACTCTGCTCGGACTTCAGGTTGTTGGGTATTCACTAAGCATCTTGGGGTTGCAATCCTTCGGCCGGCGTATCCCCTTTGCCTCAGCAGGAGGTTCATTTTTGGTGCTCAATGCAGCAGCCTGGCTTAGCTTCTGGGTTTGGATTTCCGGCAAGGCCGGCAAATCCTGGCGTAAAGTCCGCTACAAACTCCGTCAGAAATCCATGGCACCGGTATCCAGCAATCAATCATGACGAGTCCTTTTTCCACCTACATTGAACGCTACTGCCAGGGGCATTGGCGAACTCCCATTTTCCGGGACATGCTCCTGAATGAACTTCCCCACCTTCCGGACAACCCCACCCTATTGGACATTGGTTGCGGCGATGGATTCGATGGAGAAGAGGAGATCCAACAGATTTTGGCAGAAAAAGCAGGAACCTACATCGGCATCGAACCGGATGCCGCCATGCCCCTGGGAGCTTACTTCGACCAAACCTACCGCTGCACCTTTGAAGATGCCTCCCTGGAACCGGGGACTGTTGATCTTGCCTTCGCGGTGATGGTGCTGGAACACCTCCCCGACCCGGAGGTATTTTGGGAGAAATTGTGGAAAATCCTGGCAGAAGGTGGTGTTTTCTGGGGGTTCACGGTAGATGCTCGCCACTGGTTCTGCCACGCCTCGATGTGGCTAAAGCAACTCCGCATCAAAGACCTTTACCTGCACCGTTTTTTGCGTCATGAGGAAGAAGATCAATATCAGAACTATCCGGTGTTCTATAAGGCCAACACTCCCAGCCAAGTAATACCCTTTGTACGGAAGTTTCGCCGCTGCGATTTTGTCAACTTTGGCAAAGTCGGCCAACTGGATTATTATCTGCCTAGCTGGCTGCGGCCGTTAAGTGCCCGTCTGGATAAGAGTTTATTAGCCCGAAGAAAACCAGGAGCCATACTTGCCGTTCGGGTTAAAAAATAAGCCTTTCCATTCAAAATAGCAGCCATCCCATACTTTCACCGTTCGAACAGTATTGTACGTTTTCTCTCCGTTTCATCGGTCGAACGGTTATGTGGTGGCTTGTGGGACACTAATTCTCACCATTCCAAGCTGGTTTTTCAGTGCTCTTCACCCCTTAACTATTAGTATACAATATTTCACTAATCCGTCAAACTCAATATCAGCAAAAATTTCCTTAAAAACCGCCATCCCATAACGGGACCTCCGATTTTCAAAATAACCGCGGATTAGTTCACCCCCCAGAACACCACTCTGAGGCCAAACCAATTGACATGGTCTGCAATTTTGCTTTCAGGGTCTACCTTCTTCGGAGAGGCCCGGAATTGTTTCGGGAGTTCAAATTAACCGATGGATCATCCGAAACATGAACCCAAACATGGACGTGAGGAGCACCCCGATAGTGCCAAACAAAAGCAGGCCCTTCCAAACGCCAGTTATCCCAAACCTCGTCATTCCCTAAATCATCGCGGCGATAGAAAGCCAGGTGGCAACGGTCCAATCCGCCTTGGCGGCGCAAACAAGCCACCGCCTCTTCACGATCGGATTGGCGATAGGGTTCCAACAGCAATCGCAACACCCGTTGTAATTCTTCCTTCTGATCCCGGGTCAATTCCGTAACCGGAATCCCGTCAAACTCCCCTTCCCGGCCGCGAAAAGCAATCCGCGATTCATCCGGAGCCGCAGCCTCCAAAGCCATATTTCGCTGGCGGCCATTGAGCATGCGATAGATATTGTTGGCGGCTTGAGCTTGCGGCCAGAAGACATTGCCTTGATGATCGGCTCGTTCAAAGTAACCACTGGCGGCATGGCCGTAAACGATGGGGCCCGCAAAAGCCACATGGTCGGCGGAATTGCCATCGCAGCGAATTGTCCCATGGCGACCGCTCAACACAAACTCGAAGTTACCATCGCCCGGAGTGCCGAAGATGGCGATACTTTGACGGCGGCCATAGCCACCCATGTCATCCTGGAACTGGCGGTCGAAGCGGCGGACCCAATCAGGATTCACCAGCCCCTCGAAAATCGCCCGAATCATATCTTGCTGATCCCGCGTGTAGAAATTGCTGCGAATGGCCGGCCGCGTAATCCGCCAGTTGTTGGAGATATATTTGCGAAGAAGCCCGCGATTCCCGGCCCGATGATCCCAAGCGAAACAAATGGCATTTCGTTGCTGCTCATTCAAGGAACGGTATAGCCGGCCTACCAAGGTTTCGGAGGTAGGTTGTTCGGGGGGATATGTTGTCGCCACCGCAGGATTCGCAGCTAAAGCAACCGCTGCGGTGCTTCCGGCGGTTAAGAAACCTCTTCGATTCACTTGGTTTCGGTTGGTGCTATCCGACATGAAAATATTCCTCCGTGGAATGGGAGAGTGGATGGATTATGAATAAGTTCTTCGCGAACCAATACACCAATAAGGTAACGTTTGGCAAACTGGAAAGCAAAAGAGTTCTTTCAAAGAATCAAAGCGATCATCTTTCATCTGCTACCGGATTTTCCAAGATGCCGATTCCTTCGATCTCCGCCTCGATGACATCCCTTGGCTGCAAATAAATGGGGGGCGTGCGGGCGTTGCCTACTCCGCTTGGAGTTCCCGTTGAGATGATATCTCCCGGTTCCAGGGTCACAAACTTGGAAAGGATGGAAACGATCGCCGAAACTGGAAAGATCATGTGAGCCGTGCTGGAATCCTGCATGGTCTCCCCGTTCACGCGCAGGGTAATATTCAATGTCTGTGGATCTTTCAATGAAGCGGCGGATAGAACGCAGGGGCCGCACGGCAAAAAGGTATCGTGCCATTTTCCGTGGAGCCAATCGAAGAAACGGTCTTTGTCGCGTGTTTTGCGGTCCGGGTTGATCTGAAAGCGGCGATCGGAAATGTCATTGCAAACCGTATAGCCGGCGACAAAACGCAAGGCATTTTCCTCGGAAACTTGGCGGCACCGGCGGCCGATGATAACTCCCAACTCCACTTCCCAATCAATGTGGTTCGGGGAAACCAACGGAATGCGGATTGGGTTGCCTGGATGATTGAGTGTAGTCGTCGGCGGCTTGAGGAAGAAATAAGGAAAGGTTTTCTGCCGCTCCGGGGCCTGGTCTCCGCCTTCGACAACATGGGCCGCATAGTTCCCCGCCAGCAAAATGATTTTACTGGGATTTGGGATCGGCACTCGCAGTTGGTTGTAGCGCAATGGTTCACTAAGCCGCTTTTGATCGGCCGCAGACATCTTCAAGTATTGCTTTTCCAGCGAACGAAGGATGGTAGCGGATTTTCCACAAGGTAAGTAATCCAGCAAATCCTGGGATTTTCCTGTCGGTAAAGTTTCGTCCAACTCAGTGGCCAAATGCTGAATATTAACCACGCGGTCGTCCAAGTACAGACCGGCTACCTCCATCCCTTTCTCTCGGTAACGGCATAATCGCATCTTTTCCCCCGAAAATTGTTCAGTGTTCCCCTGGATTTGGGATTAAGAATGGAAACTTGGGTAAGTTGATGAGTGCCATGCTCGCCTGAAATATCCTTAACCTGGATGGTTTATAAGTTGGCAGAAAAGCTTTAAAATCCTGGCGAGCATGCATAGGACTAACGCCCATGCCTGAAACTTGCTCGCCCGTTTCAATAAGCACCCTGTCTAAGGGTAATGCAACTAATGAGGCGGGCGAGTACGGCACTCATTCCACCTAAACACTCAAGAGACCAAAATCCCAAAAACCCAAGAAAATTCGACTTTACAAGCATTCAAGCAAATTGTATTGTCCCGCGCCTTTTTCTACGAATGAATTATTGGCATTGGTCCAGGACTTTGTTGGGAGCCCCATCTATGCGTTTCTTCGCTTTGGTTCCTTTGGTGGTTTTGCTTTCCGGCTGTATTCCCTTGGAGCAAATTGATCCTTCGCTCAAGAAGGAAGAAACGCTGTTGGTTCCCGCCAATCCCTTTGGCACCCCGCAACCGGTCTCGCAATCCCGGTCGAAACGGACCGACCCGCCGGCAGATAAGAAAATTGCCTTCCGAGTGGATCATGTTGGAAAACAGATATTAAAAGCCAATCCCCAGATTGGTCTGCGGCCTTTTTTTGCTACACTGGGGTCAGACCGTCCGGAATTATTCCACACCGGGGATTATATGATTCATATTACCTCCGGCTTAGTGAACCGCTGTAAGACCGATGGCCAACTAGCGGCTCTGTTGTCGCATGAGATGGCGGAAATGGTAGCCGAGCGGGAAGTACTGGCCCATCCGAAAATGCGCCGCAAACAAGAACAGCCGCCCATCCACGTGCCCATTGGCAATGCCGGCCACGATACCGATCCCAGTCTAACCCGCGTTGCGGAATTGGCTCGCTACGAGGAAAAACGGCAGCAACGAAATAAACCCATTCCGATTCCCAATCCGGAAAAGCTGGCCAAGAATTACTTGAAGAAGGCGGGATATTCCCCTTTGGAATTGGACGGCGTTCAAGGACTGCTGGCGGAAGCAGAACGCACCTACATGCTGGAAAAACAATTCAAGAAATACTCCGGGGCAAGAAATTGGACGCCGGCTCAATAAACCTTTGGTTGGGACTCTCCTGCATCCTCATTGGATTTCTCCTCCTAGCCCTCATCCAAGTCTACCTGCGAACCATTCGCCTGAACTACATCCCGCCCTGTCCGCATTGTGCCTACAAAACCACCGGTTGGACCCGCACCGGCGAAACCCGCATCAAGAAAGAGACCGCCCACAACCCCACGGAAAACCGAACGCTGGAATGGGAAATAGAGGAGCACCAATTCCAATGCAAAGCCTGCGGGGAGTTGTATTGGTCCCCGGCGAAGCTGGACCAATTCCCGATCGTAGATGAAGAACGCAAGAACTCGGAAAAGCCCGCGGAATCTGATGAGGAAGACCGTTAAACCCGTCAGTTGACGGTGGAATAAACGCCGGACAAAGCCAATCGATGCCATTGACTTTCATTGGCAATAAGGGACAA
>CAZPPD010000444.1:0-5418 GCA_964588185.1 uncultured Alcaligenaceae bacterium
TGAGTCGTTGGCGGTTCAACCGGAACAAGGGCTTTCTCAAAAGGAAGCGCGAGCCCGAAGAGAAAAGTACGGTCTCAATCGCTTGCAGCAAGCACATCAGCGTTCTATCTGGATCATTTTACTGGCTCAGTTTAAAAGTGTCGTCATTCTCGTTTTAGTGGCGGCTATGGCAGTGGCGTTTGCAACGGGACGTTGGCCGGAAGGTTTTGCATTAGTGGCTGTCATTGTAGTCAATACGCTTATCAGTTTTTTCACCGAATGGCGGGCCATTCGCTCCATGGAAGCCCTCCGTGCGTTGGCTAAACGCCGCACTCGGGTTCGGCGCCGGGGTAAAAAGCGGCGGTTGAATATCGAGTTTCTTGTACCGGGTGATATTGTTCTTCTCAACATGGGAGATCTGATTCCTGCCGACCTGCGCCTCCTCAAGGCAGACAATCTTCGCATTAATGAAGCTGCCCTTACGGGGGAGTCGGTTCCCTCTAACAAGCGGACTCAACCTGTAGAGCCGGAAACCCCTTTAGCCGAGCGCAGCAACATGCTCTACAAAGGAACGACGGTGGCGGATGGTTCTGCGGTGGGAGTTGTAGTGGCGATTGGGATGGAAACGGAGTTAGGACGCATTTCCCAGCTAGCAGAAGAAGCTGAGGCAACTGCGACTCCGCTGCAGCGCCGCCTCGACCGGCTGGGAAGAAGAATGGCCTGGATAGTTCTGAGCATAGCAGCAGTAGTAGCGGGCGTGGGATTGTTGGCAAATAAACCCTATACGCTGATGATCGAAACTGCAATCGCGTTAGGAGTGGCTACTGTTCCCGAGGGTCTTCCTATAGTTGCTACGATTGCTCTGGCTCGTGGTATGTGGATGATGGCTCGGCGAAATGCTTTAATCAACCGGCTGACAGCGGTTGAGACCTTAGGTGCTACTCGGGTAATTTTCACCGACAAAACCGGTACCCTGACGGAGAACCGGATGACTTTGCGGAGGGTGATTACACCCGTTGCAGACCACAAACTACCTGCGAGTGACGATGGATCGAATCAATTGAAGCAAGAGGAGGAACATTTATTTAAGCGAGTCTTGGAAGTCGGTGTCCTTTGCAATGGAGCTGCGCTGGGAAATAAGGAGAAAGAAAAAGCAAAAGGCGACCCAACAGAAATTGCTTTGTTGGAAGCGGGCTTGGATTTTGAATTGGACAGAAACAAACTTCTGGAGAAACATCCCGAAGAACGAGAGGTTCCTTTCGATCCGGAAGTGATGATGATGGCCACTTATCACCGGCGAGAAGAAGGACTACAAGTAGCAGTTAAAGGAGCACCTCATGCGGTGTTGGAGGTTTGCGATACTATCGCAACCGAAGAAGGAGATTCAAAGCCACTGGGTGATGAAGAGCGACAAAAGTGGTTGGATCATTCGGAAGAATTAGCCGGGGAAGGTTTGCGACTATTGGCATTAAGCGAAAAGAGAGTAGCTGACATAGAAGCGGAGCCGTATGAAAAGCTGTGCTTTGTCGGGTTGGTGGGGCTGGTAGATCCGCCCCGTCAGGATGTGCGGGAAGCCATTGAGGAATGTCAGCGAGCTGGCATTCGGGTAATTATGGTAACAGGTGATCAACTGGAAACGGGAAAAGCCATCGCCAACCAGGTTGGCATAGTCGTCGATGAAAAGGTGACCGCGGTGCACGGCAGTGAGTTGGCCAAACTGGAGGACCTCTCGGAAAAAGACATTGAACGACTATTTCAGGCCAGTGTCTTTGCCCGTGTTAGCCCGGAACAGAAGCTGAATTTGGTTCGGCTTTTTCAAGAGCATGGTGAAATTGTCGCTATGACTGGAGATGGTGTTAATGATGCACCTGCCCTGAAGAAAGCAGATATCGGAGTGGCGATGGGCAAAAGGGGAACTGACGCTGCCCGCCAAGTATCGGACATGATCCTTAGAGATGACAACTTTGCCTCGATCGAAGCTGCAGTCAAACAAGGACGGATTATCTTTGGAAATATCCGCAAAGCATCGGTTTTCATGTTGTGTACCAATTTCGCCGAGATATTAGTCGTGGGATTGGCATCAATGACAACCTCTCCTTTGCCGCTGCGGCCCTTGCAGATTTTGTTTCTCAATATGCTCACCGACGTATTTCCAGCTCTCGCTTTAGGAGTAGGCAGAGGTAGTGATGAAGTCATGGACCAGGCGCCTCGTCATCCCAGTGAATCAGTACTCGCGCGGCACCACTGGCTGGCGATTGCCGGTTGGAGTACGGTAATCAGTGCCTGTGTACTGGTCGGGCTGACCTTGGCATTGCTTTGGCTTGGACTACCGGAGGTGCAAGCGGTAACCGTGTCCTTTCTTACTTTGGCCTTCAGTAAGCTCTGGTTTGTTTTTAACCTGCGCGACCGTGACGCCAATATCCTGAACAATGATGTAACGCAAAACCCGTGGGTTTGGGCCTCGCTGCTGTTTTGTGCTGTGCTTCTGTTAGTAGCTGTTTTTTGGGCCCCTTTGTCCTTAGTGCTGGAGACGGAAAGCCCGGGTTGGCGAGGATGGTTATTAGTGCTGCTATTAAGCTTACTTCCAGCAACTGTTGGTCTTTTCGTACCTGCTATCCGATTTCATGGTAGCTCCAAATCAAATATATCCGAGGCTGATAAAGACAGGAAACCATCATGAGCTTCGAAAGATTCCAAGCGGTCATCCTGGATTTAGATGGAGTGATTACGCAGACAACGCAATTACATGCTAAAGCATGGAAACGAATGTTCGATGACTATCTTCGGCAGCGGTCCGAAAAGAAAGGCGAATCGTACGCCCCGTTCGATATTGTTGAGGATTATAAGAAATATGTAGATGGTAAACCCCGCTACGATGGAGTGAGAAGTTTCTTGCAGTCCCGGGAAATTCAATTGCCGGAAGGTTCGCCGGAAGAGGAAGCGGGGACAGAAACTGTTTGCGGGTTAGGCAATCGCAAGAATGACCTTTTCCACGAGCTGATGCAAAACGAAGGAGTCGAAGTGTATGGCGATGCAGTGGAGCAAATCAAGCGTTGGAAGGAAGAGGGATTGAAAATTGCGGTGGTTTCTTCCAGTAAAAACTGTGTTCCCATTTTAGAAGCTGCCAAGCTCCATGATCTGTTTGATGCGAAGGTAGACGGCATCGACTCTGAGAAATTAGGTCTGAAAGGCAAACCGGCACCTGACATTTTTCTGGAAGGTGCCCGGCAACTTCAAGTGCCCATCGAAGAGGCGGTAGTGGTTGAGGATTCGGAAGCCGGAATCCAAGCAGGTTTGCAGGGTAAATTTGGAATTGTGGTAGGGGTAGCTCGAGGTGAAGGTGCTTGCCGGCTGCAAGAACGGGGAAGCCATATGGTTGTCGGCGACCTACGGGAAATACAACTTTCGCAAAACAGTTCCCAAGGGGATTCTCGAGGTGTCAGCATTACTCCCGTTTCGGCACTTGCTCAGCAACAAGCCTTTGCAAATCGTCTGAAGCAACATCAGCTCGCCTTGTTTTTAGATTATGACGGCACCCTTACTCCCATCGTCAAACGGCCTGAACTTGCTCAGCTTTCTGAAGACATGCGGTCATTGCTGAATGGACTTTCACAACGCTGCACGGTTGCCATAATTAGCGGCCGAGATCGAACCGATGTGCGGGATAAGGTGAAATTGGACCAGCTCATTTATGCCGGTAGTCATGGCTTTGATATCACAGGCCCCAATGGCCTACATCAACAGCAAGAACAGGCTCAGGCAAGTTTACCGGAGCTCGATCAGGCAGAGGAAGAACTAAAGCAGGAATTGTCTTCCCTGGAAGGAGCTTTTGTGGAGCGAAAGCGATTTGCCATTGCTATCCATCACCGCCAAGTCGCTTCCCAGGATGTTGGCAAGGTCCAAGAGATTGTTCAGAAAGTTCAACAAAAGCATGATCGTTTGCGGCAGCGGGGAGGCAAAAAAATCTTCGAGCTACAGCCGGATGTAGACTGGGATAAAGGTAAGGCCGTTCTTTGGCTTCTGAAAACGCTAGACCTTTACAGGAGCGGAGTTCTGGCCATCTACTTGGGCGATGACGTTACTGACGAAGATGCCTTCGGGGTATTAAAAGAATGGGGAATCGGCATTTTAGTAGGTGATATTGCCGAGCATTCAACTCAAGCGAAATATTTTTTGCGTAATCCCGAGGAGGTCGAACAATTTCTTCGTACCCTATTGTCGTTGTTGAAGAAAGATCCGAGAAACCATGGCTAAAAGAAAAACCTGTGAGTGGACTTTGACCTACAGCGACTGGGACCCGAAACAGCAACCTTTGCGGGAGGCTTTATGCGCTCTGGGAAATGGTTACCTGGTGACTCGTGCTGCTGCGGAGGAAGTCACGGCGACAAAGGCTCATTATCCCGGTACCTATCTCGCGGGTGGTTATAATCGGTTGGAAACGGACATAGCCGGGAAGGTTATTGAAAACGAGGATTTAGTCAACTGGCCAAATTGGCTTTGCTTGACGTTTTGTTTTCCGGGAGAAAAATGGTTTCATCCGGACCAGGTATCCGTCCTGGAATACCAACAAGAGTTAGATGTCTATCACGGGCTTTTGCTGCGCAGGATTCGTTTTCGCGATGACCAACAACGCGAATCAACGATCGTCAGTCATCGTCTCGTGTCAATCGCCCAGCCAAACCTGGTTGCAATTGAGTGGGAGTTGACTCCGGAAAACTGGTCTGGAGAAATTGAGATCCGCTCGGCCTTAGACGGTACTGTTAAAAATGAGGGCGTCGAACGCTATAAAGATCTCAACAGCCAGCACCTGGAGGTGCTGCAGCTAGGCCAAGCGGGTGAAGATTCGGTTTTCCTGACTGTTCAGACAAACCAGTCGCACATTCGCATGGCCCAAGCAAGCCGTACCCAAGTCTTCCAAGGAAAAGATCCAGTTGCTACTGAGCGGCATACCTATGAACAAGACGGTCAGATCGCTCAGCATCTTGTAGTTCACTGCCACCAACACAAAGCATTGCGAGTGGAAAAAGTAGTTTCTATTCATACTTCTAAAGATCATGCCATTAGTTCGCCAAAATCCAAAGCTTGCAAGTTTGTGGATCGCGCAGGGTTATTTGATGAATTAAAAAGGTCGCATACCCGCGCTTGGCGACATCTTTGGAATCGGGCAGATATCAAATTAGAGGGAAGCGACCAAGAAACCCAGCTCATCCTGCGCCTGCACATTTTTCATCTGCTCCAGACGACATCGATCAACACCATTGATCGAGACGTAGGTGTCCCCCCAAGAGGTTGGCACGGGGAGGCTTATCGGGGGCACATTCTCTGGGATGAGCTGTTTATTTTTCCCTTTCTGAATTTCCGCATCCCGGAACTTACTCGCTCCTTGTTAATGTATCGCTACCGGCGACTTCCCGAAGCTCGTTTCGCGGCGCAACAAGC
>CAZPPD010000445.1:0-5416 GCA_964588185.1 uncultured Alcaligenaceae bacterium
TGCCGTGATCCACCGACAACAATAGAAGACGAATGTGCTCAAACGGTAGTAGCAAAGCACAACCTATACAAAAAGGTGCCAAATACCTTTTCTCAGACGGCAGAGCAACTAAAGCCAGCAAAGCTACTAAGCCAACGGTGGCCAGCCCGGTAATCCAACCCAAGCGATAGGTGGTTCGAGCAATCTCGTTTTTCCGATCCAGGTTTTGGGCTGCAAGGCGAGCGATTGCCGGAATCGTGCCAAATAAACCGATGTAGGTTAGGGTCTGCGTATAAAAAATAATCGTGGCGAACTCACCTCGTGCAGTCGGTCCAAGAATCCTCGCCAGAAAGATTCCTTGCAAAGTCTGGAAGCCAAACACCAAAAGAGAAGTACCAACCGTGGCTACCAGTGTTTGATGTTTGGCAAAAAAATCCCCCAGCATCTGGAAAAATCCGGCAATATTCCCAGAGTTTTCTGACCTTTCCGGTATCGCCAAAGTTGTAGTTTCGCTGGTTGCTTCGCTCATCTGTTCCCAATTCGATTCAGTTCTAGGTAACTTTCCTAGCAGCTTAAGCCGGCCTTAGTGAGCCCCTTTGCGTAGTAGGACCGCCGGGACCGTTTGCAGGATCAACAGCAGGTCTTTCCAAAAAGATTGTGATCGAATGTATTGCACATCCATTCTCACCCAATCGTCAAAAGAAACCCGCGACCGGCCTCGGACCTGCCAAATGCACGTCAATCCGGGAGTCACATTTAACCGTTGTCGCTGCCACAGGGCACAAGCATCCGCCTCATGGCAAGGAAGGGGCCGTGGCCCCACCAGGGACATTTCCCCGCGCAGCACATTCCAGAGCTGAGGTAGTTCATCCAAGCTGGTGGAGCGCAAAACTCCACCTATCCAAGTGATTCGCGGATCTTTTTTGATCTTGAATGCAGGTCCATCCTGCTCGTTCATTTCCATCAGTTTGGCTTTCAATTGTTCCGCATTGGATACCATGGTGCGAAACTTGTAGATATTGAAGGGCTTACCGCCTCGTCCCGAGCGTAGTTGGGTGAAGAAAATAGGACCCCGCGAAGTTAACTTGATTAATGCTCCAACTACTACAAATAAGGGCAACAGCACGAGGAGGCCAAAAGAAGAGCCTAAGATGTCAATCACCCGTTTTAGGGTTGGAGGCGATAAGACAAATAGGGCCTCCAGGGGGAGAGTCGGATGGCTTTGATTCAAGGCAGGCATTTCCTCAACGTCCTCATGCCGGTCCCAATGAAAGGGGAAGGTATAAACCGTCGGCAAAGGGGGCGAGATTGACTGCGGGAATTCCAAAACGACGTCGTCCGCAACTTTCCAAGCCCCGGGAGGAGGTGTGGAAGGCAGGATGACCGATATCCGTTCGGGGTCCAGCCAACCGATGTCATCCGTCAACCGGACCCGTTTTTTGAGGATCTCTATGAGGCGCTTTACCACCTCCGAATTCGGCTGAGGTTCCCGAGGAGTAAACACAATCATGGAAAAGGGTTCTCCCGATCGTTCCGCCCGGACGCGCTCGCGGTGGAGAACGCGTTTCACCTCATCGGGGGAATGCAAGTCCGAGAATTTTTTGTTTGGGCGCTGCACCAGCCCCCGAACCGTTTGGAAAAGGCGTGCTAAAACCATGGCTGGGTTCTTCAACTCCGGAAGGTTGCGAGTCCTCCTTTCCCCCGGTGGAAAGGAAGCGTGGTTTGAAGCTCTAAAGCAGTTTTGGGCTGCTTAAAACAGGCGAGAAATATAATTGGGGAGGTGATCCTTCTGCTTATTGAGAACAGTGCCGATCACCTGAGCGTCTGCCCCAGTTAACAACTCCATTTCTGCCTGAAGGTTTTCACAGGGGTTCCTCTCTGCCTCGACGACTACAACCATTCCATCCAAAAGGACCGAAACGGGGAGAGTTACTTGGTTGTTGGCCGTGGCCGGCAAATCCAGAACCACCAAATCAAAGTTGGTTTTCCAACCTTCAATTAAATTGGAGAGAAAAGTCGAATCCTTGAGCTCAACCTCTTTACAGATCCCACGAGTCAACAAAAAAAGGTTGGGCAGGGGGGTGTTTTGAATCGTATCGCGAACGGAGAGTTCCACCATATCAGTAAAGCCCGGGCCCTCTTCGCACCCTAGAAGCTTGTACTGTTGAGGATCGCTGAGGTTTAGGTCAACTACTAAAATTTTCGTTTCCGGTCTAGCAGAAGCAGCTACGGCAAGGTGAGAAACCACCGTGCTGACTCCTTCTCCGGGTAAGCGGCTGGTTACTCCAAGAACGAGCTTCTCTGCTTCCCCAGTCTCATTGCTGAGGGGCAGTTTTTTGACCAAGTCAAAGAAGAAAGTGTTGCATTCTTTCTGGACCGCCTGGCCCGGATCAAGAGTTCCATCCGGATTTTTTAGGGTAAGCTGGTCTGGAGTTAGTTTCGGGATGGTGGTAAGGACCGGAGCACCAAGCTTTTTCTCCAGTTCACGCCCGGATTTTATGGTATGGTCGGCTCGTTCCCGAACCCCGGCAACAACGACAGCAGATGACAAGCCTAACACGAAGGCAATTCCAAGAGTTATGGATAATTTCGGCCGAATGGGCTTAAGTTCTAAGGTTTCGGTTTGCGCCTTGCTAATGTTGGAAATCCTATCGGTTTGCATGTTCTGGTCAATCTGCGCCTGAGCCAGGTTCTTGCAGGCAGTTTTGTATCTTTCCTCCTCCAAATCCACTTCGCGTTTAAGCTTGGTGAGAAGGACAGAATCCAAGTCTAACTTTTTGAGTTTTTCCTTTTCCTGTTTTATTTCCTTTTGTAGGAAAGCTACTTTTTCTTTTAAAGAAGTTACTAAGGGTTTTTGTTTAAACAGGGCTAACCGGGTCTCCTGATATACTCGATTTGGTCCTTTGTTTGTGGTTTCCCGGGATTTTTTCTCTGTTTCCAATAATTTCTTTGCCGCAACCACCTGCTTGCGAACCATAATCACCTTGGGATGATTTTCCGGGTGCTTGGTTAACAACTCCATTTCCAATGTCTGCAAATCGAAGAGCTTGGACTTCATCAAATCCATTGCCTGATTGGGGAGTCCCTTGGTATGGGACAAAATCTCCGTCGGTGGTAAGTCCTTCAGAACCTCCTCAAGTTGTTTCACTTCTACTAAACCGGTAGCAAGGTCCGCTCTGGTTTTCGCCAAGTCCGTTTCCAAATCATTGATTCGCTTTACCAGCAGCTTTCGTTGATCTTCCAACAAATACAATCCGGTCTGGGTTTTTAGGCTCTGGTATTCCTCTTCTAGAACCAACAGTTTATTCTTCAGCACTTCTTTTTGTTCTTTGAAGAATTGGAAACCTCCGGGAGTGCGGTGAAGTTCAAGGTGGAGGTCTTTGTAAAAATCGATCACTTTCCCAACGACTGCCTGAGCCAATTCCGGACTGGAGGCTTCGTAGCTGATCTGGATGATATTGGATTTTTTGCTGGGAGATATCGACAGGTTTTCGTTTAACGTCCGGACCGCCTGGTAATGGGTCCAGGTACCTTTTTTTTTTTCGCGGGGGGTTTGCCGGCTTCCGAGGGATCAAAGGATTTCTCGTCCAGAATCACTTGAGGGGAGAAGTAATCAACAACTTTCGAGATAATATCCCGGCTTTGAAGCATCTTTACATTGGAGTTGATTTCCTCTTCCCGCGATTGGGGAACTCTTACCGCCGGACCTTGGCCCAAAGTGGTAGTAGGATCGAGAGCAACATTTTCCCGGCCTAAACGGACAAAGATCTCCGCTTCGGAGATGTAGGTCTTCTTCATCAGCAAAGTGACAAGAACCACAAGGGACATCACAGAAAAAAAGGTGATGACCATAGCCCAACGTTGGCGGAAGAAAATCTGAGCAAGATGTTTCAGAGAAAAGGTCGACTCTGATGATTTTTCCATTTTGGTGCCGATTCAGGTCGTTAAAATAAAAAACTTTGAAGGTTAATATAAGCAAATGCAAATGAATAGTCTGTACTGCCTAGGCTAATTTTCACAGAACCCTCATATCACCTTCTTTCCCTACAATCCTTTCAATCTTTCTGAAGGGATTAAAGCAAGAAAGGTGCCAGTGAGAATATTCTTAAGGTTTTTGTTTAAAACGAATGGTATTCAAGACTTGGGATAATCAATCAAAATTTCAGATAATCTATGCGTTTCAAATTGTTAACATGAGGCCTGCAGGATGTAAACTTTTGTTAACATTTTACCTAATGTATAGGATCCTCAGCCCCGGTTCTCGAACCCATTGACGATGGATGCCATTTCCTGCCAATCACCGATTGAACGTTGACGTCCGGTGCCGATGAAAGCAAATGTCATTGATTGACTCCTTACGGCACAACCCCCCCGCCGTCAACTGACGGTTTCTAGCGGTACTCTTCCAGCCGCCCGAAAGTTTGCCTACTTTCTCCTTTTGTCCAACGCGGCCAAACAGGGGGGACGAAAATCAATTGCCGGGTACGCTCTCGAACGGTTGATAGAGATCGATAAAAGCTGGTCCGAACATGTCTGTGAGTAGCGTTGGTTTTGGCAATTCGGTTTTGCAGCCGTCTGATGAGTTCCCCTTGGAATTCACTCATATTCCTCAGGGAAAAATGAAAATGTCCTCCGAATGCCTCGACGGCAACCCGGATCCGATCTCGCCGGTCCGAAAGAGTAACGATGCGAATCTTCGCTTCACTTTGGATTTCACCAAGATCGATCTTGGCGAAAAGGGTGCTTTCCAGGCGAACGGATTTGGCATAAGGGAGGATCTCCGCTATCCAAGAAGCACTTGCTTGCAATCCCGGCAAGGTTAACCGGTCCAACACTTGCAAAGTCTTTTTGCCGTCAAAGCCGACCATCAACTCCATTCGACTTTGGATGTTGTGGGAAAATAACAGTGTACCGCGAAGTTTGAGCCCGCTTTTATCCAAGGAAAATTTAGCTTCGGTCGATCCAACTTGATCTATCCGGGCAATCGCTCCCTGTCCGGGAAATTGCAGGGTTCCTTGGATTCCGGTTTCGGAAATAGTGGCGTCCGCAATCTTACCCAAGGATACCGGACCCAACATCAATTTCCCGGAAACCCTGGTTTCCCGATTCTGCAAATCCATGTCAATTTTTCCCCGCAGCCTTAAAATCCAAGGGTCCACCGGATACAGAGAAACCTCCGCTTCAATCGCTACGCGCTTTTGCTCCGGATGGAAATGGACTTGGTAATTCGACAATGCCAACCCGCTTGAACCTAACGGCAATGGGGAATCATTAGGTAATTTGAGGCCATATTCATTGGCCAGCGAAGTTAGCTCCACCAAAAGGGAAAGGGTTTCTTCAGTGGGCGAGGGAGATTCCGCCTCGCGTGTTTCAATCTGTTCTTGGGTTTCTGCTTTCGAGAACGGAGCAAAACAAAAGGCAACCAGAAGGGGAAGCA
>CAZPPD010000446.1:0-5409 GCA_964588185.1 uncultured Alcaligenaceae bacterium
TACTCATCAAAATTTCTATAATTTGGCTCAACAGCAGGCAGAGAATGAGTTCTTACGTTGCATTGACGCCAAGACCGGCAAAAAAAATCTACACCCCCATGGAAGAAGTGAAACAAAAAGACTAGCTCTTAAAGCTGGAAAGAAAGCGAGTCAAAAAAGAAAGGCTGCGGGCCGACCAAGAAAAACAACGAGCCGATCAGTTAGCAGCCGAGTTGGCTCGATTAAAATTATCCCAAAAGAAATCCAAGTGATCGTTAATCCTGCTTCTTATTGAACGGAGAATATTTCATAAATGCTGACCATTTTTAATCTGCACGCCAAAGTTGAAGACAAAGAAATCCTCCGCGGCATCAACCTCAAGATCAACCCCGGAGAAGTCCACGCCATTATGGGGCCCAATGGTTCGGGTAAAAGTACCCTGGCGGGAGTGTTGGCAGGACGAGATTCCTATGACATCACCGAAGGGGACGTTCTCTTCGAAGGCAAAGACCTATTGGAAATGGCCCCGGAAGAACGAGCGTGCGAAGGCATATTTCTCGCCTTTCAATACCCGGTGGAAATTCCGGGAGTGCAAAACACCTATTTCCTTCGGGCAGCCCTGAACGCCGTCCGCAAACATCGCGGCGAAGAAGAACTGGACGCCATGGACTTCTTGAGTTTGGTCAAAGAAAAGCTCAAGATTCTCCACATGGAAGAAAGCTTGCTGAAACGTCCGGTGAATGAAGGTTTCTCCGGCGGTGAGAAAAAGCGTAATGAAATCTTCCAGATGGCAGTTTTAGATCCCAAATTCGCGGTTTTGGATGAAACCGATTCCGGATTGGACATTGACGCCTAGCGAACTGTGGCCGATGGTGTGAATGCTATGCGAGATGAAAAGCGAGCCATGTTGGTGATTACTCACTATCAGCGACTACTGAACTACATCGTCCCCGACAAAGTTCACATCCTTTACGGCGGCCGCATCGTTAAATCCGGCGACAAAAACCTGGCCTTGGAACTCGAAGAAAAAGGTTACGGCTGGGTGGAAGAGGAACTCAAGAATCAAGCACAACCGGCCTAATAATTTAAATGGACATCACAACGTTAATTTTATCTCAACCTCAACATTAGCAAACCATAACGATAAACATGCTAGAAGTAAAACCAGAAAAAGACCATTTCCTTACCCTTTACGAGAAATTTGAAAGCACTGTTTCTCCCTCTGAGGGACCGTGGTTAAAACGCCTTCGTAAAGCAGCGATCACGCGGTTCAAAGAATTGGGATTTCCCGGGCCGCGCAATGAAGATTGGAAATTTACCAATCTGGCTCCTCTGCAAAAAGTCCCATTCCAACTTGCCGGCGAAAAGGTGCAAGATGGCTTGGCGATGGCAATCCAGCCATTCGACATTGGGGATGCTCACCAATTGGTCTTTGTGAATGGCTACTTCAATCCCGAACTATCCAACATCACCGACCTACCGGGCGGGGCCATTGTATCCAACCTGAAATCCGCTATTCAGGAACACCCTGAGCTAACGGAAAAACACTTGGCTCAGTACGCCGACTACGATTCGTTGGCATTGACGGCCCTGAACACTGCCTTCTTCGAGGATGGCACATTTATCCACCTCAAAGCAGGGACGGTTCTCGAGAAACCAGTTCACATAGTCAACCTCTCGGTGGCCTCAGAAGACCCGGTTGCCGCTTTTCCCCGGCATTTGTTTGTAGCTGAGAAAAGTTCCCAAGCAACCATTGTGGAGAGCCATATCGGTTTGCCGGAGCAGGTATATTTCAATAACCCGGTCGTAGAAATCTTCGCGGACGAAAACAGCAATCTGGATCATTACAAGATCCAACGCGAAAGCCTGGAAGCGTTTCACCTGGCAAATATGCAGGTCAAACAGCTTCGCAACAGTAATGTTTCCTCGCACTACATCGCCTTAGGCGGCAAGCTGGTCCGGCACGAAGCACGAACCAAGTTGGATGATGAAGGATGCGAATGCACCTTCAACGGCCTTTATTTAGGGCGAGGGAAGCAGCATATCGACAACCACACGGTAATCGATCACGCCAAACCCCACTGCGATAGCCATGAGCTTTACAAGGGCTTGTTGGATGACAAAGGAAGTGGCGTGTTCAATGGCAAGATTTTTGTCCGGGAAGACGCCCAGAAGACCGATGCCAAACAAACCAATCAGGTTTTGTTGCTGTCCGACGACGCTACTATAAATACGAAACCACAACTGGAAATTTTTGCCGACGATGTGAAGTGTACCCACGGAGCAACCGTCGGCCAACTTGATGAACCGTCCTTGTTTTATCTGCGGACTCGAGGAATTTCTTTGGAACAGGCCCGCAGTTTGTTAATTTTCGCTTTTGCGAATGACATCATTCAGCGGATTAAAGTCGATTCGATCCGCGGTCAACTAGAAGAGGTCCTCCTGTCAGCCCAGCAATTACCCCGCTTTCAGGAGTATTTGGAGATAGAATGACAACGCAAACCATTTCCCCTTCAATAAATCAGGAACCCATGAGCAGTTCGATCCTTCCCCTGGACGTAGACCGGATTCTCCGGGACTTTCCCGGTCTGAAACAACTGATTCATGGACATCCTATTGTCTACTTGGATAATGCCGCTACCACCATGAAACCGCAGGTGGTGATTGACACCCTTCGCCACTACTACGAATTGGACAATGCCAACGTCCATCGCGGGGTCCATTTGTTGAGTCAGCGAGCCACGCAACAATTTGAAGACGCTCGAGTAAAGGTCCAGGAATTTCTAAACGCCAAGCACAGTAAGGAAATCATTTTTGTCCGAGGCACGACGGAAGCGATCAACCTGGTTGCTTCCTCTTTTGGCCGCAAGAATGTTCAAGAAGGTGACGAGATCCTCATCACCGCCATGGAACATCACTCTAACATTGTCCCCTGGCAAATACTTTGTCAGGAAAAAAATGCCAAACTGCAAGTTGCCCCCATTAATGATGACGGCGAACTGATCTTGGAAGAACTCGAAAAGAAACTTACTCCCCGCACCAAACTGGTGTCGATCGTCCAGGTTTCCAACACATTGGGGACTGTCAATCCCGTCAAACGAGTGATCGAAATGGCTCATGAGCGAGGCATCCCGGTGCTCGTGGACGGCGCCCAATCAGCTCCCCATATGCAAGTGGACGTTCAGGATTTGGATTGTGACTTTTTTGCTTTCTCCGGTCATAAGCAATACGGCCCAACGGGTATTGGAGTGCTCTACGGCAAGGAAAAGCTCCTCAACCAAATGCCGCCCTATCAAGGCGGCGGCGACATGATTAACTCGGTCACTTTTGAGAAGACGACCTACAATACGCTGCCTTATAAGTTCGAAGCCGGCACTCCAAATATCGCGGGAGTGATCGGCTTAGGTGCTGCTATCGATTACCTAAACGAAACCGGCATGGAGGAGATTGCCACCTATGAGCAGGACTTGTTGATCTACGGAACGGAATCGCTTTCTCAGATTCCCGGATTGAAAATCATCGGAACTGCTCGGGAAAGAGCCGGGGCGATTTCTTTTATCATGGATGGAATCCACGCCCACGATATCGGTACCATACTCGATCAGCACGGCATCGCCATCCGTACCGGCCACCATTGCACCCAGCCATTGATGGATCGATTTGGCGTTCCCGCTACCGCGCGGGCAGCATTGGCCTTTTACAACACCCGGGAAGAAATTGATGCCTTGGTTCGAGGTATCTACAAGGTCAAAGAATTGTTTGGTTAACGACCAGCTTAACAATTTTTCACAGGATTATTTGAAATTATGAGCGACCTGCGTGAGCTATATCAAGAGGTCATCCTCGACCATAATAAAAAACCCCGTAATTGCAGGAAGATTGAAGAACCGACCTGCCACCTCGAAGGTTACAACCCCCTTTGTGGCGATAAATGCACGGTTTACTTAAAATTGGATGACAAGGAGGTCATCGAAGATGTCAGCTTTGAAGGATCCGGATGTGCCATCTCGACAGCCTCAGCTTCCCTGATGACCCAAAGTTTAAAAGGGAAATCAAAAGCAGAGGCTGAGAATCTCTTCCAGCGATTTCACGACCTGGTTACCGGGAAAATATCAGAGGATAATTTGGATTCCCTAGGGAAATTAGCCGTCTTTGCCGGGGTCCGTGATTTTCCCGCGCGAGTTAAATGTGCCACTTTGGCTTGGCACACCTTCCATTCGGCTTTGGAAGGCAATGAAGAATCGGTTTCCACAGAATAACAAGTTTGCAGGTGCCTAAATGGATTCCAAACCAGTTTCCTTAAACACTAATCGAGTTGCCGGCGAATCGGATAATTCACAAGAGCTAACCAATCTTACCCCGGATTCCCAAACTAATGCGGAACCGGCGGAAGAACTGGATCTTTCTCCGGATGAAACAGAAAGTCTCAAGAAACAGATTATTGAAGTGCTCCATTCCTGTTTCGATCCGGAAATCCCGGTAAATATTTACGAATTGGGGCTCATCTACGATATTCAGGTGAAATCCACTGGCGGCGTGGATGTGAAGATGACGCTGACATCCCCCGCTTGCCCGGTAGCCGGCTCTCTTCCTCAAGAAGTTCAATACAAAATCCGCACCGTCCCTAACGTTACCTCTGCAAAAGTCGATTTGGTTTGGGACCCACCCTGGACCAAGGACCGCATGTCCGAAGCGGCCAAACTCCAACTTGGAATCGACGATTAACGAGTATTCTGGGCCAATCCCAGATCTTGATACCGGTATCGCAATGCTAACTTTTGCCGATTCCCAAGATTGAAGAACTTGTTCTTTGCTGATTGCAACTCGGTTATTTGCTTCGATTCTTCGGCAGCTTTGGAATTTGCGTGATATCCAAACCGTCTTGTCCCAGGTGGTGGTCTAACAAATCGAGTCGGCCATTGTCTTTCATCCGGCGGTAAAGACGGCTCATCTCATCCCACCAAATAGCATTGAGGTAATAGGGATTGGCTTTCTTCAATCGCCGATATTGCTCTAGCCGCTTGTTGAAATTCTCCGCGTCCGCTTGGGCTAACAATATCTTTTCTCGAGCATAGGCGGAAGCATAGCGCAGGATTTGATTAGCATTGCCCTCAGCGGTTCGCAAGTGGCTTACCTTATATTGCAAGGCTTTGTATTCCTGCTCTTTGATTTGCATTTCCGCGCGCGTGACCTCTTCGAACGCATCTTTGACTTCACTGGGAGGATTAAGGTGAGTGATTCGTGCTTTTTGTACGATGACTCCTAGCCGGAATGGTTTCAGCAGGGCATTTGTCTCTTTCACCAGAACATCCGGTAAGGGCATTTGCTGGGGATCAATTCCGCCGGCGATATCGAGGAGAGAGATTTTTCCTTCCAGGAGAGCCTTATCCACCGACCGGGCAGCGACCCGTTTGGTCATCACCGTTTCCG
>CAZPPD010000447.1:0-5387 GCA_964588185.1 uncultured Alcaligenaceae bacterium
AATTGTAGCTTGGAAGAGGCGATAGCGATCTTTTCAGAAGATGGATATGAAGACTCTGAGGCGGATGCGGAGTCTGAAGTAAGACGCCCATCGTATTCCCCAGGCTATTTTTTGCAGAGTTATGAGTACTCGAAAAGGATAGGGTCCGTGTATAGCTAAAACTGAACTTTTGTGGATCCAGCTAGCGATTATATGCCTATTGCAGTGGTGCTCATGGTGGAAAATGGCAGGGAAGAGTTACTTTTGGTTCCCTCTTCGAATGGCTTCCGCTACCGTCTGGAAGTGGATGTCCACGATATCTGTTACCTCGGGAGCATAACCTCCTGCCATTGTAGTTACCACCGGCAGGTCAACCTTTCGGCAGAAGTCAAAGACCATCTGGTCTCTTTTTGCCAAACCTTGCTTGGAGACTGAAAGGGTACCAAAACGATCCTCCTGAAAGGGGTCGGCTCCTGCCAGGTAAATTGCCAGGTCTGCTGTGGTTCGGCTGAGGATTTGGGTTAGTCCCGCTTCCAAGGCGGAAAGGTAAGTTAGATCGTTGGCTTTGGCGGGGACGGCGATGTCCAAATCGCTATGCTCTTTTCGTAATGGGAAGTTCTTGGCACCGTGAATCGAAAAGGTGAAGATGGAAGGATCATCTCTCAGGATACGGGCTGTGCCATTGCCTTGATGGACATCACAATCGATGATGAGGACCTTCTCGACGCGATTTTCCGCTTGCATTGCTCGAGCGGCAATGACGCTGTCGTTAAAGACACAAAATCCCTCGCCGCAATCGCGGAAGGCGTGATGGGTACCGCCAGCAAGGTTGACGGCCAAACCATCGGCCAAGGCGGCGCGGCAGGCTTCGATGGTCGCCCCGGATGATCTTCGGGACCGCTCGACTAACTCCGGGGACCAAGGAAAACCGATGCGGCGGATTTCTGCCGGGGACAGTCGTCCGGTTGTTACTCGCCGCAGATATTCGGGACAATGAGCACGCAACAGTTCTTCATCCGTCGCGGCATGGGGGATCCACAAGTCTGCCGGTTCTATTAATCCCGATTGGAGAATCCGTTCCCGCAGAAGGGTGTATTTGGACATGGGAAAGCGATGGTCTGCGGGTAAGGGGAGGTGGAATTGGTCGGTGTAAAAGAGCTTCATTTGAAAACACCAATAGGAAAGCCCGAGGGATAACCATCGGGCCTGTGATTTATTCAAGGTAATCTATAGTCCTACTGGAGGTATTTTTCCGGTATTTCTTTGATGCTGCGGATCATCAGGTTGCGGTAGAACACTTCGGCTCCCTCGGATTGAATCTGCAGTTTGCCGCGAACCAGAGGAACCACCTTGCCTTTCAAACGGTGGCGGGAATTGGTGAGGATCATAACTGTTTCGCCATTCACAACGTGAACGCTGGTTCCACCCAAGGTGAACAACTCAATGGTATTCCACTGACCACTGGGGTTTTCGTTGTCGTGGCTTTTAATGATGCGATTTCCCGTACCTTTAGATGGGACGGTGAACTTTTGGCCGCCCTTTTTGTAGCGAATGGGGCCGCGGCCACCTTTGCGTGTTCCTTCCACATCCACAATGGCACCGGCGACGCTCCAATAATCGCCGCAATCGCTTTCCTGGATTTGGCACTCTTGAGACTGCATCCAGAAGGAGCCTTGGGCACCATGCTTGCCGACGCAATGATAGAGGAGACCGCTGTCCCGCACTGCTCGTTCGCGGGGCGGCCATTTCTTCTTGCCCCATTTGAATTCCAGCTTGAGGTGGTAGTTGCCGAAGTTTTTCTTGGTAGTCAGGGCTCCAAAGGTCTGTCCGGAAATTCGAATCGCAGGTTTGCCGTCCTGTTCTACAACGGTGTAGACCTTCTGCGGATCTTTGTTGAGACCGATGGGTTCTTTTCCGTTGTAAGGCCTTCCCAGCCAGGTATCCCAGCCAGTGAGATCTTTGCCGTTGAACAGCGAAGTCCACCCCTTTTCCTGAGCGGAAACACGAGGAACGGAGGTGAGTAACAAACTAAGAACCAGGGTAGACAATACAAATAAACATCTAGCCATTGGTATTCCTTTGATGCTAAACACGATGAAGGTCAATAGATGGTGATGATATCGGGTGGTCCAATCATTTGCCAGTATTCGCTTTGCTTACCACAATCACAAAAAGGATGAAGAGTGCGACTCCTCCTACGACCAAGCCGATCTCCCACCAATACCAACCCCTTTTGTAGTGAGTGACCGCTCCATTCCAGGAAAGGATAAGCTCGTTGTCGGTCAGCTTAACCAGCTTCAAATTTACTTTTGGGTCGGATTGCAATTGTCCGTCTTCAGTGATCTTGTACCAGTTATTCGAGCTGGTGTTCCCAACCAAGACGGTGTAATGGTTCCGGATTACCTGGCCGTTTTCAGTGAACTCCACGGAAATATCTCCGTGGATTTGTGGGTTCTGGCGGGCGTACCAAGTTCGGGTTAACAGCTTTCGCATCTTGTCCCGGAAAGTGTTTTTGGGAGGTGTGGGCGCAGGTTGAACATTGTTGGGGGAGGTATTGACCACCGGAGTTACCGTATTCTGAGAGGTTGTGCCGGTCTGAGCCGGGCCGTAAAAAACTTGTCTTGGCCGCAGGTATTCCACGGCCAATCCCCCAATCACCGCGACAAAGATCGGCAAAATCACATAAAAGCCAAGTCCTTTCAGAAAATTTGATCCTTTATTTTCACTGCTCATATACTTTTCTCACCTGAGGACCTAGATCTGATGGAAGGGGCACGTGTTTGGGATGATCCTTTAGTCTTTGCGGCCCGGGTTTCGAGAATGAACACTCCCGGAGGAAGCCTGAAGGGTCAGAAAGACTCCTTTTTTGTTGCTGACAATGATGTCCGGGTTTCCATCGCCGTCAAAATCCATGACCACAAATTGAGTCCCGATACCGGAATCCTCATGGATTTTGTGGGGAACAAATCGGATAGTGCCGTCACTTTGTTTTTTGGCTTGGAACCAATAGAGCACGGCCGGTCCATCCGAACCGGGGTCGCCTTTGGGGCCATGGGCCCACCAACGCCTACCGTTGACCAAATCCTTCAAGCCGTCTCCATCGATGTCGACGCAATGCAGAGCGTGGGATTGCGAAAACAATTTCTTGAACAGGTCCCGGCGGACGAAATTGGTTTTTTCTTCTTGGCGATGCCACCAAATCCCGAAATTGTGGGCGGAGCTGGAAATAATGTCCGGGGTTTTGTCATTGTCCAGATCGTAGGCATGCATGTCGGCACAGGCGGGCCCCAAATTCACCCGGTGGAAAGGCCAAGGTTCATCGGTGACCTTGGAGGGTTGCTCCCACCAGCCTCCGGTGGTGATGACATCCAAGCGGCCATCCCCGTTGACATGGCCGGCTCCAAGACCGTGGGAATAGCGAAAGGTACCGGGGATTTCTTTTCCTTTTTGGCTGGGCTTACTAATGGGGTGCATTTCCCATTTGTCAGTGGGGTTCTTTCCGGGAGCGAACCAAGCCATGCGGCCCATGCGGGCGTTTCCTTTGCCGCTCGGTTGAAAGCCCATCAGGAGAACGCGGCGGCCATTGCCGAACAAATCCACATAAAGGGGAGTTTCATTGCAAGCCGTATCCCAGATCTCATGCTCTTTCCACGGCCCGGGTTTGTTTTTGGGATTCTCATACCAGTGGCAGGGTTGGCCGGGGAAGCCGATAGCAATCAAATCCGGCCAGCCGTCTTTATTGATGTCATCCGCCCAACAGGCGAAGGTTTGACTGTATCGGTGGGGATCGAAGGAGCGATCCTTGCGAATGACATGCACTTTCCAGTCCGGTGCTTCGTACCAGATGTCACCAGTGAGAATATCGTTCTTGCCGTCCTTGTTGACATCGGCAACTGCCACTCCTTCTGAGCGGAACTTGCGGTCGATGACGATGGTTTTCCAAGAGACCGGTTGTGTAGATTTCCCGGCAGCAACAAGTTTGGGTAAAAGAAAGAAAAGGGAAATGAAAAGAGTTATAATAAGTAGTCGCACCATGTTTTCCTCAACGTTCCAAGTAAAGTTTGCGAATCCACCGGATAAATTTAATCTTTTTTCTTGGTAAAATCGAGAACCTTCTTGCGCAGGTTCTCCGCCAAACGTTTTAGGTCCGAAGTAGAAGATTTGTTTAATTCTTTATCTTCGGTTAGCGGCTGTTGGAGGATCTGTTCGCATAACTGAATATGGCTTATTAAATTGGCCCGGTTCTCCGCTGCTTCCTGTTCGCGGAGTTTTGCTTCCTGTTCGCGGAGTTTTGCTTCCTGTTCGCGGAGTTTTGCTTCTTCTTCAAACTGCTTCCTCATTTGTTCAACTTCGAGGTTTTTTCTTTTGAATGCATTTTCCCAACTTAAACGATCTCGTTTGGCCCGCTCGCGTGCTTCGTAAAGTTCCCGGTCCAGTTCGTTTTGATCCAACATGGCTAATGCTCCGATTGCTTCGGCGTATTCCGCTTCATCCAGCGATTTCGGTAATTCGGATACATCCATTTTCATGGCATTATTGAAAAAGTAAATCCATTTTTCCACCTTATCGTTTAATTCACTCTCGGACTTTCGAAAGTAATCTAACTGGAAAAAGTGAAACTCAATTTGGTTGGTCAAAGGGATATGTCGTTGCCTTTCTAACAGTTGGAAATACAAATGGTAATCAGCAATTTGTGGGAATAGAACGCCGTCCAGAAAACAGATGCAAATAACCGGTCGAAGTTGGTCGTAATCCTCGCCGGGTTTAAGCTGACTGCTAAATATCTTGGAGAAGTAATAAAGGAGACGGTTCGGCAGGTGAACTGCGATTGTCATTTGCATCTCGATGATAAATTCTCGGCCACTCTGATCGGTTGCCCGAATGTCCAAGATGGAAAACTTATCATCGATGGCATTCTTTTCCGTAAAAGGATTGCGAATCTCTACCGACTGGACTTCATGACCCGGTTTGGGCTGGAGAACGGCATTTATCAGGTGGATCAGAATGTTTTTTCGTTTTTCGTTAGCGAAAACGTATTTGAAAGCATAGTCATTTTTGGGATCGATGTTTGAACCCATAACTATTCCTCGTAGATATCCTCATTGCTATTTTCAAAGAGTCTGCCTTCCTGAAAAAGAAAAACGCCGCGGATGATTACTCTTCCGCGGCGTTTTGGTTGTTCCTTTCAATCGGGATTAGCGATTGAAGACGAACTCTTTGGTGTTTATCAGAGCCCAAATAAGGTTCTCATAGGCAACCTTCTTGTTATCCTCATGAGCCTTGATATGGTTGAGGGACACCTGCAAATGCAGAGGACTTGGCTGACGAGAGAAGGCCCACATGAACAATTCGCGGACTTTTTCTTCGTCGCTACGGTCCTTATCCCTGGCCAGTAGGTCCGCTCGGCC
>CAZPPD010000448.1:0-3129 GCA_964588185.1 uncultured Alcaligenaceae bacterium
AGGCCACACCACTCCGATAGCCGGGGGGATAGTACTGGGCAAAAACCGGAATTGCCATCACCAAGCAATAAATACTTGCCAACAGCCAGGGAGATGATTTCATTTTCGGGAATCCTTCGCGGATGGTTGCCAATCCGGATGAAAAATCGACCAGCCTTGGTGAGTTTGATCCGAAGTTGGCGGTTAATTTCTACCACTGGCGATCAGGGATAATTGATTATGGAATGGATGGGAAAATCCTGCAAGAAGGAAATTGACCGATTAATCCTGGAGCAACGACTTCTCACAGTTTTTTTCAAATTCTTCGAATGAAACCGGTAAGAAAACGTGAGGCCATGATCTCAAGGTTACAGGTCAATATGCCATCCGAACTTGCTGCCCAAGGCTCGATTTCCGGAACGGGTAGTAGCCCAGTAATGCCCCACAAGTATTTAACCGGATTCAATCCCCAACGCCTTCATCCGGTGCAGTAATCGCGATCGGGAAATATCTAATAACTTGGCGGCCTTGGCTTTGTTGTTCTTGGCCTTTTTCAGTGCCTGCCGGATAAGGCGGCGTTCCAACTGTTCCAATCGGGAATTTAAGGATAGATTTTCTTCCGGTCGTTTTTTGGGTTCGGTCAGGTAAAAGGGAAGATCCGAGACTTGGATCGTATTCGACTCGCATTTCTCGAAAGCGGCTCGCAGTGTGGCAAACAGCTCCCGAACATTTCCCGGCCATTTCCCTGCCTGCAGAAACTGGATGGCTTCGGCAGAAATCGTTTTGCTGGGTTTCCCGGTTGCAGAAGCAATGCGGCTGATTATCTGTTCCGCCAGAATGGGAAAATCCCCTTGGCGCTCGCGAAGAGGAGGTAGTGACAGAGTGAGGACACTAAAAGCGAGATAAAAACCCGAAAGCAGATTCCCGGTTGTCACCATTTCTTGAGGAGCCGGACTGCTCGCCGAGAGAAGCCGGAATGTTTTCGGGTTTGGGTGTTTAAGCCAGTCCACAATCTCCTGCTGGAATTCCTTTGGCAAGAATTGAGGTTCTTGAAACAAGATCGTTCCGGTGGATAAATTTGCCGGCAAACCTTTATCCCCGAAGAGGAGTCCTTTGAGTAGATCCGGGATAACATGTCGGCAGTCTAACGCTACAAATGGCCCCAGCCGGGTTGGGCTTTCCGAATGCAAAATCCGGGCTAGCCGTTGTTTCCCGGATCCAGGTTCTCCCATAATCCACAGAGGTTCCAGGGATTGGCAGGCCAAGCGTATTTGCTCGCGAATGCGTTGAAAGTCGGGGTGGTCACTGGTTAGCTGATCCAGCGAATGCCAGCGGGCCAAGCGGTCTCGTAGAGCCAAGAGCTTCTGGGGCAGTGGAACCTGCTTCTTTTTGCCCGGGCCTGGAAGAAGGCGAACTCGCCCCAGGATTAAGGTTGGCCGGCTTTCTGAATCGCAAAGCGGAAAGAACGAGATTTCCCAGGTGTCACCCGGTGTCCGCGGAGAATTGCGGCGAACGGTAATCATTTTCCCCTCCAGCACTTCCCGGGTTGGAGCCAGAAGAGACAGCAAGATTTCTTTTTGGTTGCCGGGACCTACCAGAAACAGCCGGCTGCGTTCGCCAAGAAAATCCCCCCCGGATTCTCCCGTCAATTTTTCCCAAGCGGCATTCACATAAAGGATTTTGCTTTGCTCATCCAAAAGGAAAATAGGTTCAGGGTTTTTGTCAAAGCAGGAAGGGAAAATAGAATTGGATAGTTCGGGAGAGGAGGAACTCGATTTCTTGTTCGCAGGGGCACTCATGGGAGCCGGTTTGATTAGCGATTGTTAAAAATGGCAAAGATGTAAAGAACCCCGGCAATGGAAAGCAAAAACGCCGCCATCTTCCAACCCCAGCGAATGGTTTCCTGGAAGATTGATTTCCATTCTTCATAGCGCGTAGCACTGTAAACCAGGCTGATGATAAGGAGGACGATCGGGAGTTCGATATACATATTGATCATTCGGTGGCTTCCTCAGATGGTTCCTTTTTCTTGGATTTCCCGGGTTCTGCTTTGTACCCCATGGCAGGTCCAGCAAAAGCGTCATATATCACCAAAATATTAAGCACCCCGGCAATCACCGTATAGACCCAGCCAATATCCGGAGTTTTATCATTGTTGCGTAAAATTTCGTTTAGTTTCATTTCCGAAGGGCGGCGTTGGAATTTTCCAAGGAATTGGTGCTCTTCTTCCAATGAGTCGTAACTCATGGCTTGAATAATGGCTGGCCATGCGGCCGCTCCAATCCACATTTGTCCTACAAACCGGGCTCTTGTGGAAATCAGGCTAAATATACCCGAGGAAGGTTGATTTATTCCTCCTTGGCCCGAGTACAAATAAACATTTTGCCAGTTTCCCAAGTACAACCCGTAGAAAAACAACAGGTATAAGCAGCAAAAGAATACCAATCCCTTGATGATTCGCCCTTGGTAGATTTGCCCCAACCCGGGGACAAGATAACTCAACAATCCAGCGAAGGGACCATTTTTTGGAGGCGTGAAAGCAATAGTGGGCTTGGATTCTTTAGTTTCGTTTTCAGGCATCGATTATTTCCAAGGGGTAGGTAAATCTTTTGGTTGTTCGCGTCTGATCAGACTATATTTTTTTTCAAGTGGCAACAATGATTCGATGGTCGAAAAGGGGTCCGGTAAATTTTGCCCAAAAGGTCCCAGGGGTGCTTAGCCCAAAATGTATTTGAACTCTTTCGACCACTCCTCTGCCGTAAATCATCGTAGCAAAATCAACGCCTACTTCCAATTCAACCAGAGAAATACTTGCCAGCCTAAAGCAAGAATAAAGAGGACAATTCCCAACCAGCCCAATGCGATTCGGCCACCGGAACTTCGCAACCAATTTCCAATCGGCCCAAGAAACTGAGTCAGCCCATCAAACCCTTTGTTGATCCAAATTAGAGGTGCCAGCCACCGTCTCCGGGTGGAATACACCTCGGAAGCACGCCGCAATCGCTCAATTAATGGCGAAACCTCTTCCGGCGATCGTCGAGATTGGAAAGTTGCCAAATCTTTCGAAGAAATTGCCGGTACGTCAATGGTCTGACTTTCATTCTCCGGAGGCTGGTGTTTTTTAGTAGGGGCCGTGGATGGATCGGCCGG
>CAZPPD010000448.1:3139-5375 GCA_964588185.1 uncultured Alcaligenaceae bacterium
ATAGGAATATTTTTGTTGGTTTTGCTCAAGTGAATAAGGATCCTCCTGCGAGGATTGCTTTTGTTGAGCAGGTGAGCGTTCCCTTGGTTCGGTTTCTTCCGGTGGATCTTCAGTAAGAGTCCCGGGAACTGATTTGGTGGTTTTCACGGGCTCCTGAGCATCCCCAACTGGAAGTTCCAACATGCGTTGCATCAATGCGTCCAGTTCATCCAGCAGTTGACGTGTGGAAGTTGGGGGGTGTTTGGAATCCCTATTTTGTGTATCTGCCATTGAGAGAACTCCCTCTTCGATTCCTTCTCGGAAGGGATTTATTCAAAGAGGGATCATATTCGATTTTGCCCAGTCCAGCCAGAGGGATTGAGATTCTGTTATATTCAAAAAAATCGGAACAACCCGGAATGAAAAGGTGAGTCCTGAGATTCCATAACCTCTGCTATCGCATGCGTTTCGGGTCGAGTAAGTCCGGTAATCCCTTTCCGTGAGGTCCAACCGAAATGGCTGAGCGATTTTTTATAGCTGGTCTCCTTGAACCGGGCTTAGTCGTCCTCCAAGGTCCCGAAGCTCACCATTTGGCTTCCGTAAGCCGAATTCGCCTAGGAGACCGGGTTTTCCTGTTTAACGGAGATGGCCGGGAATACCCAGCCGCAGTGTTGGAAATCCAGAAAAGAAAGGTGGCTTTGGAGGTTCAGGAACCCATATTCACCGATCGGGAATTACCCTTTCACCTGGAGGTCGCTGCTCCTTTGCCCAAAGGAGACCGGGCTCAATTTCTGGTGGAAAAGCTTACCGAATTGGGAGTTTCCTCTTTTTTTCCGCTTTCAACTTACCGATCAGTGGTTCACCCCCGGGAAGCAAAGCTGGAGAAACTAGAACGCTACGTGATTGAAGCCGGCAAGCAGTGTGGCCGAAATGTACTCATGAAAATTGGCCCTCTGACTTCCTTGGAATCTTATATTCAGGCACCCACCGATCATTCCCTCAAACTGATGGCTGACCCATCAGGTAAAGGACTTGCAGAAACAACCAATAGGAACTCATCCCTCCATTCTGTAGCCCTAGTAATCGGTCCCGAAGGCGGATTTACGGAAGAAGAAATTTCCTTGGCCAATGCTGGCAACTGGACACTGATTAATCTGGGTCCGAGGATTTTGCGGGTCGAAACGGCTGCCTTGGTTCTAGCGACTCTGGTTATTTCCGGTCGATAAGTTCTCGAATGTTCACTCCACATGAATTTACATGCTAGATTTTGGAGGGGTGCTGCCGATTTTAATACATGGGAATGTTTCTGAGGAATAATGATCCGCCCTCAGTATATGCAGGAGCTTAATATGAATTTTCGCATTTGGGGAAGTTTGCTGGGCTTAGTAATTTTCGTTTCCAATAGCTTTGCCGGGGTTCAAGTTTACCCCCCCAAAAAGAAACACACGCAAGTTTACCCTCCCAAGAAAAACCAAGAGCCGGAAAAGAATAAAGAGGATAAGGAAGAACCAATAGACGAAAAGCTGGCGAAATATTTAACTCCCAAAGGATTATTAACCAGCCCTCTGCAAGTCCGGAATGAAAAGAAAGGATTCGGCATCTTCTTTGGAACCATTTGGTACGTCCAACCGGACGGACAATGGACGTCCACCCGGATTTTCCGGAATAAACCCTCTCTTCGGGGAAAAGGGAAGTTGAATCAGGAAGAGCTTCTGAACCTGGCGAAAGCACTTGCCGAAAATGAGGCGTTGACGCTTCCCAGTTTAGGCCGGCCTTTAGTGAATCCCCATGTTCTCACGATTCAATTTGGCGGCAATACTGCTTACCTGACCTTTGGAGTTGACCAGCAAGTACCGGGAAAAACTTCTCCGCGGACTATTTTCGGCAGGTACGGCGGCATTCAGAATGCCGTGAAAGCGGCTATTGAACCCTACTTGAAATAGCCAACGTTCGAATGAAAATTACTTCGCTTGGTTCAGGGAACTGCTGACATTCCTTGATGGCAGGATTGGTCTGGGTACAGCAGCTGTGTTATGCTCCCGCCCCCGGTTCTCATTTCGATCAATTAATTGGCCATTTTCGTCCAAAGGCCAAGGCACCGGTTGAGGAGTTTGATTTTTTTCTTGGGGTGGTTGCCCTTCCTGAGTGAAACTTGCCGGACTAATGGGGTTCTCTTTTTTCTTTTCCTGTTGATTGGGAGAAAAGCTCAAGGAAGCTCGAACTGAATCATTGGTTTACATTTCCATCAGTTTGGGGT
>CAZPPD010000449.1:0-5372 GCA_964588185.1 uncultured Alcaligenaceae bacterium
GGATCTGCCGCATTTCAAGCCGAACTCAATATGACGGCTCCAGGAAAAGCCGCTGGAGTTGTAGACTATCTCCATCGTAAAGGGATTCGAATAGGGGGAATAACCTGATTGACCACTGGAGTTAAACCGGAAGTTGTTGCTACCCAAGTGAATAGGGGCATATAAGGTCGAATGCAATTCTCCCCCATCCACTTCCAGCCACATCCCCGAGTAGTTACTGAACTCCAGGGAAACCGAAGCATTTTGGATGTTCATAAAGTCCATACCGAACTTGTTGAGGGTACCGGTAACCGGGCCACCGGATCCATCGCCGATCGACCCATCGCCGGAAATTCGGATGGAACTAAAGTCGATATCCACCAGCTTGGAAGTATTTCCGAAGATATTGCTGGATGGATTGAGTTCGAGTTGACCGCCGTTTAATGTCAGATTAAAGCCACTCGAAGAACTAAAGCTGAACCCACTCAGCGTGAGATCATTTAGGGTTAACATATTTTGGCCAAATGAATCCAGACTTGCCGAAAAGGAATTGAAGTCAACGCTCCCGGTAAAACCGGTATATTTCCTCGAAACACTAGTGATTGACCCATTATTGTGAATGAGGAAGGACGGTAAGGACAAATCTATGAGAGTATCACTTGACCAAGGAGCTTGGAGCACCAATGTTCCGCTATTCACCTTCAGGTAAAAATCCCTGGCACTGAAATTGATGTGGAATTCCACACTTGCATCTTGGAGGTTGAACTTTTGGTGACCAAGCTGATTCACGGTTACTCCAACCGGTCCATTAATCGTTCCCGAAGGCCCAATCTGGATTGGGTCAAAGGAGATGTCGGCAAGGTCGGGAATGTTTATCGATCCGCCCTCGAGGGTTAGGACCAGGCCCTGATTTGAATCGAGGTCCAATTTCAGGCCCAGATTCTGCAACGTCAAGAAACTGCTGCCAAAAGAGGATACGTTTCCTAAGTCATCCGAGAATGAAACGGCCGGGTTGGAGTTGTACAAAGCTATCGAACCGTCGGTGTTAATGACGAATGTTGGTAGTTCCTGATTTATCAGCCAACTATTGGAACTCCACGAGTTCGGATTTTTTACCCGGAAGGTACCACCATTCACCTTGAGGTAGAACATATTTCGGGGATTGTCGAAAACCAGCTCGACGGAGGCACCAATAATGCCAAGGTTCGAGTGGCCCAGGGTATTTACCGTTCCTTGGATCGAGTTGCCATTTACATCAGCAATGGACCCATCGGCACCTATCTTGATGGTCTCAAAATCGACATCGAACCCGGCGGTGTTTATTCGCCCGCCCTCAAGGGTCAAGGCCAGACCTTTATCCTCATCCAGACCGAGGGAAAGACCGATGTTCCCAAGATTCAAGAATCCAGACCCAAATGAATCGCCACTGACAAGAGTTGTCGAGTTGGTATAGGTGACAAACTGACCATTCGAGTTGAGGCGGAATGGACCAAGGTTCGAATTCAACAGGGTGTACGCAGAGTTCGAGACAAATGGGTTATCTACCTGAAGATTTCCTGCGTTAAACTGGAAGTACATTCCACTTTGCAGGTCCAGTTTCAAAGAAGCTGAAGCATTATTGATTTTCAGGAAGCTGTTGCCCAGGCTATGAACCGTAACATTTACCGTGTTGGTTCCATTGGCTCCGGTTATCGATCCGTCGGAACTGAGCTCAATGGTGCCAACGGAAAAATCCACTAATTTGTTTGTGGAGAATGGATCGTCTACCGTAAAGCGATTGCCATTCACTCGAGCAACCAAACCTTTTACCGAATCCAACCTCAGCTCAAAGGTCGAGTCTGCAAAGGCGACCAAGCCGACACCGAACGGTTGACTGAAATTGCCAAGGGAAGTCTGCCCGGTAAAGGTTCGGAAGAAACCATCCGAATGCAGTCGGACCTGATTCAAGGCGGTTTCAACCAAGGTGGAAACTGTATCCTCACTGAATGGATTGTCGATAGTCAGGTTCCCCTGATTAAACTCAAAATACATTCCTTCCTGCAGATCCAGCTTCAACGAGGCCGAAACGTTACTAATGTTCAAGGAATCGGTGCCAAGTTTATGAACTGTGACGTTTAACGTATCGCTGCCGTCGCCGCCTGTCACGGAACCGTCAGACCCAAAGTGGATTGAGCTTACCGAAATATCCACCAGCTTGCCGTCGGATAGTGGGTCGTCAATCTCCAATTTATTTCCTGATAATCGGACTAACAGCCCTCGGGTTGGATCCATGGTTAGTCTGAAATTCGAGTTATCGAAGTTAAACAGACCATCCCCAAACGAACCCGTGTTTCCGGTGAAAGGTAAATAACCGGCAATAGGGTGGCCGGGGATAAAGGGAGGTAACTCAGTGGACGTTAAGTCCCCATTCTGACTGAGTCGAATGTTATTGTCTAATGGAAGACTTAGAAACTTGACTAAGGGATCAGCAGTGAAAGGATTGTCGACTACTAATTCTCCTTGGCTAAAGGTGAAGAATATTCCCTCCTTCACTTTGGCTCCAATGGAAACTGAGGCATTCCGTACACCAACAATGTCATTTCCGAGGCGGTGAAGAGTACCTACTACCGGTTTTCCATCTAAACCTTGGATGCTCTCATAAGACCTGATAGAGAAGGGCGTGAACTCAAGATCGACCAACTTGTCGGCTGGATTCGCTGAGAGCGGATCATCCATGGTAAACTTAGGATTTTTTCCTCCTACTCCCAAGAATGCCAGCTTTCCACCAGAGGTGTCCGTTTCCAGGTCAACTCGCCCGTCAAAATCAAACAAGCCTAAGGTCAAGTCATTGTCAAACAACGGCAGATTCAAGTGACCGCCGGCCTCCACCTGCATGGTAAGGCCGGTGAAGGTATGTATGCCAATCATAGGTGCAATGACAGTGGTATTGGAAAGATTGATGTTCAAGAACGTGTCGTTCGGACCAGCGTTAATCGAAAAACTAGGTAAATCTAATCGTATATCACTTGAACCCAAGGACAGCTGTCCCGGATCAGCAACAACAAGGGTGAGGTTCCCATTTGTATCGATTTCAAGACTTTGAACCTGCAGAACATCAATACTTGCCTCGTTCGCGAACGCAGCCAGAGATAGCGTCGTGTTTGCAGCAGAGAAGGACAGAGAAGGTGGTGTTGGATCTAAAGCAGAAGCAGGAAAGCTACCGTTGATAGAAAATTGCCCGGAAATCATAACTCCGGAATCGTGCCCCAGCAAATGGACATCGGTTGCTAAGCCACTCAAACTGCCCACGAAAGAATTGGCTGCCGAATCATAGGTAAAGTTGCCGCCGACACGAACCGAATCATGGATACCTGGTATGGTAAGGCTAAATTCGGAAAATCCAAAGGAGACCGATTGTTGCGCTTCGCTGATGCTAATGCCCATGGTGGCAGTGCTGTCTTTCGTTGCCCATAAGGTAACCCCCGGTGCAATCTCAGGAAGAGGCAGTTCCGTAATGCCAAGATTCAAGTTGCCATCAATGGCAAAGGGGAACCCTGTGCTTCCGGCTACCGGAGTAATCAATAAAGAACTATCAAAGCTAATCGTTTCGCCGAATACAGTGGTTCCGGCATTGGCAGCTAGACTTATTCCATCTACTCCGGCAGCGAAATCGAAGGAACCAGTAAATTCTGCCCCGGGTAGGACCAATTTTCCATCTACATGTAGACTGCCGCCTGCCTTGTACAGGATGTCATCTTTGATTACATCCTCTCCCGTAGTGTTGATGTGCAGGTAGAGCTGACCATCGATCTCAAAGAGACCTGGATTATGGAAGGCATCTGCATCATCTAAGTTTATTGCCGCGCGGCCGATCAGACCATTCGGGGTGATCTCCAAATCGGCATCAAATGATCCTTCGCCGGCCAGGAAATTCACCCGCCCGTTGAGGTTGGCAAACAATCCCAGTTCATTGCGTTGAATGGTCACATCCAACTCGGTCAGCCCCATCTGTGGGTCAATAGCCGAGTCTCCCGATAACAATGGCAATCCGGGTATCTGTAAGGCTCCATCCAGGAATTGGGTGGAATCAAAATGAGTATGAGCCTTGAAGTAGGGCAGATCGAACCCGGTTGGCATTTGCACTTCGTAGGCAAGCTCGGCATTAAGGAGGTGTGGAATGTTGGTCTGGGTTTCGAAGCGGAAACCGCCATCGTGTTCGATACCCCGAGGTTCTCCCTCAACAGCTTCTGCATAACCCGGAGTGTACATCTCAGTAGATAGATTGGCCAAATCACTTGGAATCCAAGCTGCCGGCAAGCCGAGGAAGCTGTCGAAGACCTCCTCACCTACATTAGCCGGGTCCGAGAATTCCTCGTTGGCCCATTCGTTAATATTCTCCGTCCCAACCTCAAACTGCACGCCTCCGATAGGCAGTTTAACCGGCGTATCCAGGAACTGCAATTGGCTCATGTCAAAGCCTTGCATCGCATCCAGATTCACCAGATCTTCGGCACCTCCCAACATTCCGGTAAGGTCCGAAATCTGTGCTTGCAGTTCGGCAAAGATACCCCCCGGACCACCTTCACCGGATAGTTGGGCATTGCCGAGCAGTTGTTCGACAAATTCCCGGAGCGTCACCTCGCGAGTGTCCAGCTTGACAGTCTGTTCAACACCCATGTAAGGAGCAGTAGCTGTGTACTCCAGCCCATCCAAGGTCCCCTCAATGTGGCCTTGCCCCCAATTGACACCTAATAGGGTCATGTCGGCATTTCCGGTAATATACGCCGAATCAAATAGCTCTTGCAGAAGGCTTTCTTGGTTGCCATCCAGATTGGAAGTAGCGTTGGAATATTCCTCAACCAGTTGAACAGGATCTAACAATGCGGCAGGAGATGGCATGTAGAACTGCAATACCCCGGCATCTTCGACCTGCTGGAGAGCTTTGAGGATATGGTCCTTGTAGGCAGTAATTTCGCTGACAAGTTCGATAATCTGACCCGCAGCAACATCGAGAGCCCCATTGGTGATATTCTCTTGTATCACTCCTATTCGAGCAGGAGTTATTTCCGGAGTCAGCCAACCGCTCCGATCGGCACTGTAGCCGTGCTCATGCTCCAAAGCCTCAAACCACTTGCCGGAAACCCATTGTCCGGTTTCAGCATCCCACCTTTGGGTATCCACCTGATTGTAAAAGGCAAATGGATCGATCAGCCATTCCGGAATCTGCAACTGTCCATCAGCCAGCATTCCCCCAAACTCCAGCATGTTTACAAATCGTTTAGTATCGGTGACCTTTACGTAGGAGCCGTCGTCCAAAATATGAGTCCCGGCATCAAGGAAACTCTGGTCGATAGTGCCGTCCTCGACTACGTTTTCCGGGAGGATATGCAGTCCTTGATCGACAATCATATCCT
>CAZPPD010000450.1:0-5369 GCA_964588185.1 uncultured Alcaligenaceae bacterium
CGGAGGAAAAATCGCTTTTTGGTCTACACCCGGGGAAGGTACTTGTTTTAAAGTGCACTTACCGGTTGGCAACTCTCCTGCTCCCTCTCCCAATTTGACCATTCCTACTAAAGATAATGACAAGAATGCTCCGGAAATGGTCCATAGTTTCCGGAACGAAGAAGTGTCTATTGGTGAAGGGATCTGAATATGGTCGCAAACAATCGTGACGCCACTATTTTGGTCGTCGACGATGAAAGCTTAATCCGCGATACGTTGGTCGAATTTTTAAGTAACGATGGATTTACGGTTTTCACCTGCGGCGATGCCATGGAGGCGTTAAAACTTGCCGAGAAAAGACCTTTCGATGTCGCATTATTGGATGTGCAGCTTCCAGGTATGGACGGCATTGAACTTCTGGAACGGCTCCTCAAAGTCAGCTCGGAAACCTTTGTATTAACTATTACAGCTTACGGGACTGTCGAGACTGCTGTAGCCGCATTCCAACGGGGTGCTCACGATTATTTGATGAAACCGATTCTTCTGGAGGAAGTCCTCAGTAAGATCAATCACCTTCTTTCCTACCGAAAACTCTCCTTGGAAAACCAATGGTTGCGACGCGAGCTGAATCAAGTATATGACAGCGACAGCATCATCGGCCAAAGCCCTGCCATTCGCAATGTATTCGAAGTAATCGCTAAGGTTGCTCCCACGCAATCCAATGTCCTCCTGGTGGGTGAAAGTGGGACCGGCAAAGAATTATTTGCCCGGGAGTTGCATCGGCAATCCAAGTTCGCAGCCTCACCTTTCATCCCGGTCAATTGTGCGGCGATTCCGAATGATCTGCTGGAAAACCAACTATTCGGACATCGCAAAGGGGCCTTTACCGGAGCGGATCGGGATCAAGCCGGTGTTTTTGAACATGCTCAGAAGGGGACAATTTTCCTCGACGAGATTGGGGAACTTCCGCTGGTAACGCAGGCGAAGTTGTTAAGGGCCATTGAACAAAAGGAGATCTTACCGGTAGGCGCAAATGAACCGATTCAGATTGAAGCCAGAATCTTGGCGGCAACCAACCGCAATTTAACCAACGACGTTGAATCCGGCCGCTTTCGCGAGGACCTTTATTACCGGCTGAACGTAGTTCGCATTGAGATTCCGCCACTGCGGGACCGGAGGGAAGACATACCGGACCTTGCGGATTTCTTCGTCAAGAAACATTCGGGTTTGTTGGGAAAACGATTTAGTGGGGTCTCTCACGAAGCGATGCAAATCCTCCTGGCTTGTCCCTGGAAAGGGAACATTCGAGAATTGGATAATGCCCTGCAAAGGGCCATGATCTTGGGAGAAGGACCGCTTGTTCTGCCCAGGGATTTGCCTCCGGATTTGATCCCAAATGAAGAAGATCCTGCCTTGGTTGAGCAGCTGGATGAGGCAGTGGCCCGATTTGAAAAGCAGCATATTGAACGGGTCCTGCGTGCCTCTTCCGATAAGAAAGAAACGGCCAAGCGCTTGGGTGTTGCTTTGAGTTCGCTGTATCGCAAGATTAGTGAGCTGAGAATTAACACCAAGAATGGGGAGTAGTGACGAAATCACTTCATGAAATAATTCTTGTCAATTTGGGTCAAACAGTGATCCAAACCGACTCTTGTGCGACAGAGAAAGTCACCTAAGGTCAATATCCTTAACTGGCGCAAATTTTCCCTTTTCTCACCGTCAACTAACGGGTTTTACGGCTCAAATTACCTATTCCTAATCTTTATAGATATGAAGAGCCCAACCGATCTAAAATAATCTCATCGGTTACTATAAACGTACAACCCGGACTGTCACACATGAACGCCTACCAAGAAGATCTAGCCTATATCCATGACGTTGGCCATGGAGATTTCGCTCGCCAATCCGCACCAGGAATATTGGAGATTTTCCGGAAGCATGGGATCACCAATGGCATGGTTTTGGACCTGGGGTGCGGCAGTGGGATTTGGGCGGAGATCCTGATCCAGGAAGGTTATGAAGTAAGAGGATATGACATTTCTGAGGCGATGATTCAACTCGCCAGAAAGAAGGCTCCAAAGGCCGAGTTTACCGTTGGTTCATTCTTGAAAGCCGATCTTCCGGAATGTGTTGCGGTGACATCTCTGGGGGAATGCCTAAGCTATTTATTTGACTCCGACAACACCTACGCGGGACTGAGAAAGCTCTTCCAAGGGGTTTTCCATGCTTTGGTTCCCGGCGGATTGTTTCTTTTTGATATTCCGGTTTCCGGGCGGCATTCCGAATCGGAACAAAAACATCGAGTGGGGAAGGATTGGGCTGTACTCGTTACCTTCGAAGAGAACAAAAAGGCTAGGAAATTAACTCGGCACATCAAATCGTTTTGTAAAGTGGGGGACCTTTACCGCCGCAGTGAGGAAGTCCATGTGAACTTCCTGCACCAACCAAATACCTTAGCCGAAACTCTTCGGAAAATAGGATTTCGCGTTCGTCCCATCAAAGGGTATGGTAATTTCAAATTCCCAAAGGGACTTGCAGGAATTCTTGCTCGTAAACCGAAAACATAAAACCTAATGACCACTGGGTAAATGTTATGACTGCTGCTTCGACCGGATATTAAGCAAAGGAAGACAGGTCCTTTTGTATAGAATAACCAAGGAGGAACGGACAAATAAAATTGTGAGATAGAGCATGAAGATTGGCATAAGAAAAGTAATAGCTATTATTGCCGGAGTAATTATTCTGGTTGCCTTGGTTTTGCTCCGCGACAAGTTACCCTTTTTTGTAATTCCATTGCTTGCGGCATTTCTGTTTTGTTTTGTTTTCTTGCGATTGTTTATCGACATTTTAGACCGTTTGGACAAACGCCGAGGTTGGCTTTGTCCCTATTGCCAAGGGAAGGGGTCCATCGAATCGAAACGCTGTGAAGCCTGTTCCGGTTTGGGAAAAATCACTTCCTGGGAAAATGCCGAGGAAACAACCAAACACTTTCCTGATTCCATTGACTCGGAAAGGAACCCTACCCCATGAGCTTGTGGGATTGGATTTATGAATTTCGGTACATAGCCCACCACCGAAATGATAACGACCGAATTCGGCTGGCAACGATTTTTGACGAGGCCTACAAGTCTTGGGAAACTGATCCGGATCATGCTTTTGCACTGATCATGGAAGGAAGAGACCTCGCCAAGATGCTCAGCGAAGAATGGTGGGTATTGTTTTATGAGCACTGGCGTTTGCAGTGGCTGCTGTATTGCAAGCCGGATTATCGGGAAATCTTGGATTTGGCGGTAAAAGCCGCCTTGGAGGCGAGGAAGCCGCAATATGCTGATTTGCCCCAGCGAATCTGTTTGCAAGAGGATTTGATCGCCGCCTATTTGGAAATCGATCCGGTTGGTTACGCCGAGAAAATAGAACAGGCATTGGACTATGTCGACAAGGAAATCGTTCCGGGAACCCAGTGCCAACTTTGCGTGGCCAATCGGCGAACAACCTTTGAACTGGACAAAGGAAATTTGAAGGCGGCCCGTGACTGTGGATTGCAAGCGGTTTCCTTTGCCGAATCCAATTTCTTTAGCCACCACGCCGCCGGGGCTTACAGTTCCTTATGTAATATTGCTTACCTCGAGGAAGATTTCGACTCCTTGGCGGAATGGGCTGAAGCGGGGGAAGAGTTATCCCGCCACGCAGAACGGAAAAGCCTAATCGCAGAGTTTTTATTGTGGAAAGCCTTGCTGGCTCGCCGCAGTGGTGAGGATGACCAAGCCGGCCGCTTGCACCGGCAAGCGACCACCCGAATCAGCCGCCTGCTCAAACCACCGGAGGAATCCTACCTGGATGTGTTGGCGTATTACCATGAAATGGGTGGCCGCCTGGGTCATGCCCTCCGCGTTCGGGAAAAAGAACTCGAACAAATCCAAGGAAAAGGAATGGTGGCGTATGAGTGCCAAGTTCATATCAAGAAATGCCGGCTCTTGAAACAGCTCGGGAGACTTCAACCGGAAGATTTGAGGGAAGCCCGCCATAGGGCAAAGATGCTCAAGAAACCGCAGCGGTATTTGGACGAGATAGACTTGATTGAAGAATGATCTTGTTTTAATCTTTGGTTCTTATTGGTTCACTTCGGCATTCTGTCCAAGAATTCCTGCAAATCCGGCGGCACCTCCGCTTCCCAACGAAGGAATTTTCGGGTGACCGGGTGCATGAACCCTAATTCTCCCGCATGAAGGGCTAGTCGTGGAGCATTGCTGTTATCCGGGATTACTTTGCCCTCCTTGGTGCGATTATAAACCATCTCGCCACAAATGGGATGTCCTGCCTCGGCAAGGTGGATGCGAATCTGGTGAGTGCGTCCGGTTTCTAAGCGGCAGGATAATAATGTGTAACCTTGGAAACGCTTGAGGATCTCGATGTGGGTGGTCGCTATTTTTCCTTGGCTTTTGATTGGCGTGCTGCCCCGGCGTCCGTCTCCACGGTCCCTTACCAGAAAACTGGTTATTGTTTGGGAAGGCAGAAAACCGGGGATTACTGCTAAATATCGGCGATGAACCGAATGGGCATGGAATTGTTTTCCCAGCATGCGTTCGGCCGTTACGGTGCGGGCAAAAACCAGCAAACCGCTGGTGTGTTTGTCCAATCGATGAACTACCCGAAGCCGGGGAAGCCGGATTTTGGATTTGGCCATTTGCTGCAGGCGGTTGTGAACCAAATCCTCCAAGGTGGGTGATTTTGCTTTGCGGCGTGCCGACCACTCCCTCTCGGTGGGATGCCTTACGGTATTCATGCCAGCCGGCTTTTCGACAACTACAATGTGCTCATCGATGTGGCGGAGGATGAGAGAATCCGACTCGGGCAATTTTGGGGCAGACCTGTCGGAGACCTGAATGGATTCTCCTTCTTTCACCCGGCGAATGGAGTCGAGGCAAAGCTCATCGTCAACAGACACCCGTCTGCTTTCGACTAACTTACGGACTTTCGTCCAGGAATTGCCAGGCAAGAATTTCCGGAGGACGGCTTCTAGAGTACGGCCGGATAGTTCAGGTGAGACATGGAAAGTTTGAATGGTCAATAACGCCCTCGGCGGCTTTGCATTCTCAGAATTTCTTGGCGTAGAAGGCTTCGCTTTCTTCTCCATCTCCGGATGTTTCCGAGGCAAACTCGTTGAATTCCAGGTATTGCAAGTGGCGATAATACTCGTTGGTTTTTAGCAACTCCCGGTGATCTCCGCTGGCAGTGATTTCACCATTGTGGAGCACAAAGACTCTGTCACAATGGCGAATGGTGGAGAGTCGGTGGGGGAGGAATATCACGGTTCGGCCCGGAAGGACACGAGCCATGGTGTCGTCCAGCAAATCCTTGACATCTTCATCCAAGGGAACTGACGGCTCTTCGAT
>CAZPPD010000451.1:0-5362 GCA_964588185.1 uncultured Alcaligenaceae bacterium
ACGGTTCCGGTCGCCCCCGCTACATCGTGGAAGACCGCCAACTTATCAACGAATTGCTGTAATGTGATTTCAGGATTCTAGGGCGGGCTTGAGTTCCCGCCCTAGATTTGAATTACCATGGAGTGCGGCGGCTTGGCTCCGCCTTGGTATGTTAGTTTCGGTTTCCCCGACCCCTGATTCGAAGACCTTCAATTCTACCAACCTTAAGAAGACTTCTTTTTCTTAGCCGGCGTTTTGGCCTTACTAGGAGCCATCTTTTTAGGCGGCTTGGCAGAGGCTTCTTCCGGTGTTTCCCCTTGCACTTTGGCAACACTGGCTTTTAAAGCATCCATGAGATTAATAATCTCGGCTTGTTCCTGTGCCGGTTGGGCAACAATTTCTTCGCCGGAAATCTTGGCTTCAATCAACTTGGTCAGCTTTTCCTTGTAGATATCCTTATATTCGGAGATATTAAACTCTTTCTTCGTCTGTGCCTGAATCAGAGTTTTTGCCAGGTTTAATTCTTCCTGGGAGACTTCCTTTTCGGGGGTTTGGTCTTGGAACTGTTCCGGTTTATTGATTTGGGCATCGTAATTGAGAATCGACACCACCAGCATCTTCTTTTTGGGCCGCACCAGAATGGTTTGCTCCTTGCCATGAAGCACTACCCGGGCGATAGCACATTTATCCTCCTCTTCCATGGCGTGAACAATGACCGCGAAGGATTGCTGGGCTACCGGACCATCAGGAACCAGATAATAGGATTTGCCGCTGAAATAGACCGGGTCTAAGGTGTTTTTGGGGACAAAAGTGTCGATGTTGATGCCTTTATCACTCTCTGAACGCAGCTTGTCGACTTCCTCCGGATCCACAATAACATACTGACCCTTGGAATACTCATATCCGGAAACGATGTCATCGCTGCTGAGTTCGCCATGAATGGGGCAGACCTTTTGGTATTTGACCCGGCTATTACATTCCTTGTGAAGTTGATTGAGGTGAATGTCGCCGGAAGTGTTATTCACGGTGTATGCTTTGACAGGTACGGATAAGAGGCTTAGTTTCAAAAAGCCCTTCCAAGCAGTTCGTGCAGCCATAATAAAAACTCAAATCCTCTAAACCGCACCTCCTTGTTTTGATTCCTGAAATAGTGGTGTTTTATACACCCGCGCAGCTGTAGTAAGTCCCTTCTCCTGAAGGCTTTACATAGTGTGAGTTGACCACTCTTAAAATTCAAGGCTATTACAAGGGAATGGGACGTCGACCAACAGAAATGGAGAGGGCAATTGCGTATGAGTGGAGTTTTGACTGGTGCAATGTTTTTCCGGATAGCAAACTTTCTCCGCAGTCAGTTGGAATGGAGTTTTTTCAAGCGATATGCAGCTGCATATTCCAACCAATAAAGACTTCCGCCCGTTTCGAGGGTGTCCCGAATAATGTCCACTTTCCGGCTAAGCGTTTTTTGGGCCGCTTCTATTTGCTGTTGTTTTTTCCTGAGGTCTACCCCGATTTTCTTGGCCAGATCCAATTCTTTTTGGATTAAAGACCGGTATTCGGCTTCTATCTTTTGCAGCAGTTCTTTCAATCCGGAGTTCTCCCGAAACTCACCAAGCGCTTCCACCTGCTTTTTCAATAGTGCCTTCGCTTTTTCCCCTTGGCCGTCTTTAACCAATCCCATGGCAAAGTCTTGTTGCAGGCAGGCAATTTGGTGGATGTCCTGGCAATATTGATTCAAAAGAGGAATATCATTTCCTTTGAAATAACGAATATCCCGGCTGATTTCCTGAACCTGGGATTTCAGGGTCTCCGGCGTTAAGGGATAGCGGGCAACAAATTTGCGGCACCAATCCAAGGCATTTATCCAAGCTGATTGCATTTGTTTTCTGCGCACGGCAGTTGGGTTTTGCTCAAATTGGGTTTGGGAACGCTCCGCTTTTTCCAGCCAAACCCGAGCCAGGAGATAAAGTGCCTCCGTTTCCAAAGCATCGATGGATATATCCAATACGATATCCGTTAAGATGGTTTTTCGGTCGGCATTGAGTTCCTCTTCTTCAACGTCCGGCTGCGTTAGCTGGTACAAGAAATAATCCCGGTTCCAGATCATCTGATACTTTTGTTCCGCACCACGCACTTTATTGCCATAGTCTTTGCATATTTTCCGCACTTTCCTTCGCCAGTCATTGATCTCGCGTACTAATTTAGCACGATCGTTGACCGACACGGTTTGCTTCCGGAGAATGTCCCGAATTTTTACCAAACGGGTTGTCATGGTTTCAAAGTTGCCGCGAGTAAGTTGGCCGCGAGGGTTCAAAATGTACTTTTTCATTAGGGCGGCGACGAACAACATGAGCTGATTTTGGGCACTGGGATGAAAGTCGGAAAATAACTGTAAATCCTGCATCCGCATCGCCACCTCCCGCCATTGCCAAAGTTCCTGTTTCAATGCTTCGGCTGCCGCAGGATTGGCGAGCCCGTCCTCTTTGGTCGGCAGAAAGTTCCGCAACGATCGCAAGGGGGTATTTTTTTCGTCCGGGGAATTCCAAACACCGATTTCCTCGCCGGTGACTTTTCGGAACTTCTCCAGCATCCCTTTTGGGTCAAAGGCCAAATGATAAGTCTTTTTGAGCTGTGGATTTCTTTGGCGACCGGGATTAAAAACGCTTTCCAAATAATGCATTCGTCCCGTAATAGCGGATAACGGACAGGCCAAGAGGATTTGTGCTTTAGCCATTTGCTCGGCGGTCACATCATAAGTGTACCGTTCATCAACATCCAGGGCCTGTAACAACTCCGGCGATTTGCGGACTTGCTCGAGCGTGGCAATGCCTTTGCCCATTGGCCCCGGCAGGGGAATTCCCAAACGAGTGTCGAACAAATAGCCCCGGGCGGTTTTATCCTTCTCGATGAGCACCCCGGGGAGATGGTATTGGTTGCCCGACCCACCTTTTTCCGGTACTGCAATCATGCAGCCGGCTAAATCCAGATGCGGAAGCAAAGCCAAAAATAACAACGCCCGTTGCTCCGCCGAACCCGACCCGCGTTGCAACACAAAACCAGGATATAGCAGTTCTTCCTCACTGTGGTGCAAGGCCACTTGGCGATTCGTCCATTGAAAAGCTTCTTCCGCCCGCAGCAAAGGCGGCAGGGATTTCCAACGCAGATTGTGGACCACATCTCGAAGGCGAAAACAAAGCTCCAGATGGTAAGCATCCACCGTATTAAACCGGGGATCTGAAACGTATTGGATTTCATTCAGATTAAGGCCATAGATATCCGTTAACGTTTTTTTGTCCGGAACCAGCTTTGCAATAAGGGTTTTCTTGGCGGGATCCTGGTCTAGGTGTTTGTTTAGGAGGGAAACGCTTTCCCGACAGCGTGCCAAAGTAGCCGTCTTCTGAAGAATTTGGTGAGCTTGTTCGAGCGGAGGGAGATTGTGTTGCGACCCATTCTTTGGATTAGGGTCTTTTTTGGGTGTGCTTCCCCCACAGCCTAGACAGCAAAGGAAAACAATACCTCCGAGGGAAAATGATAATTGCTTACTCAAGAACATCTCCACAAGATAAGCCGAAATCTAGAAGTGAACAGTTCGGAACGTTTCACCAAAGTCAAAGGAACGCCAAGTCGGTGAAGGACAATAACGCTGATTTATTGCATTTATATGTGCCCAGAGTCTGGAATTGCGGACTTCCGAGGTCTTCTCTCCGGCGCTTTTTCGACTACACAAAATTCGGCAGGTTGCTGTTGGACTCCAACGCTTGCCGAATGGCCAGGCAACTTTCGATAAGGGCTGGAAAATCCTGCAACGAAATCATGTTTGGCCCATCGCTCAAGGCTTTGTCCGGCTCCGGATGCGTTTCCAAGAAAATCCCATCGCAGCCACAAGCTACTGCCGCTCGGGCGAGATACGGAACCATGCGGCGGTCACCGCCGCTCCGGTCCCCCAAACCCCCTGGCATCTGTACGCTGTGAGTGGCGTCAAAGATCACTGGACAGCCAATTTCCTGCATCCAGGGGATGCTGCGCATGTCGTTTACCAGCTGTCCATAGCCAAATGTCGTGCCCCGCTCGGTCAGAAGTACTTTGTTGTTGTCCACCTCGGCCAGCTTATTGACCACATTCCTCATATCCCACGGAGCCATGAATTGGCCCTTCTTTACGTTGATTGGCTTCCCGGTTTTACCGGCAGCTTGGACCAAGTCCGTTTGCCGGGCAAGAAAAGCCGGGATTTGCAGAAGATCCAAAACTTCCGCTGCCGGTTTCACCTGGCTGGTCTCGTGAATGTCGGAAGTAACCGGTAGACCGGTTTGTTGTTTCACGACCTCCAAAGTCCTTAGCCCCTCTTCCAACCCCGGTCCCCGAAAAGACTTGCCGGACGAGCGGTTGGCCTTATCGAAAGAAGCTTTAAAGATGAGCGGCAGATCAAATTTACCGGCAATCTCACCCAAGGATTCGGCAATCGACAGAGTCTGGGAATGGGATTCAATCACACACGGTCCGGCAATCCACATCAATGGATGGCTGCCGCCGCACAACACATTGCCAACCGGAACGGTATTGGGAGAAAACATGGCATCCTTACCTTTTCGTAAATGTATTTGAATGGGAAAGGGCGAATTTTGCATGCCCCGCCCGGAATCAGCCGGGGCATGTGGTTTTCCTATTACTCGGCCGCATGTCCTACCAGGGCCAGGCTTAATCCTAATGTCCCGGATTTATTTTCACCCAAGTTAATCACCTGGCTGGTTGTCAGCACGAGATGGTCTTTCGGGTATTCGGGTTCCACCAATTTGATCTCATCGCCCGGCTTTTTATTGGGAAAGAGCAGTAAGATTGCCGGGTGGCTGGTACTGATGCTTGCCATGCTCCTCTCGATCATCCCCCGGGTCGGCATCTCGCCGATTTTGGGATCAAACTTCGCGGCCACCAGGACAACAAAATTCGGGAACGGAGAAGTTCCCATGTGATCGCCATCCTGAGGCTGGAAGCCAAGGCGAATGGAGTAAACCCCGGCTTTTACTTTTTGTCCCCGGTAATCCTTCCATTCTTTGGCAAAGCGAACGGCACCCAAGACAGTTGTTTCACGGAGGTCTTTGTAAACGAATGTTTTCTTGTCCTGTTTGCGAAACAGGGACTCTGCAGGGAGCTTATCACGCAACCAAATCTCGGCAATGAGATCCCCTCCCTTTTTGCGGAACTGAATGGCCTTACCGCCCATTTCTTTGCGGATACTATCTTTGAGATCCTTGGGAGCGACCGCTTTCACCGATTTAATTTCATACCCACCCGTGTCGGCGGAGCAAAAAGTTGACAGGAAGAACAGCCCGGTTAAGGACAATAATTTGGCACTTCGCATGAAGTGATCTCCATTTAAGGTTCGAGATAA
>CAZPPD010000452.1:0-3638 GCA_964588185.1 uncultured Alcaligenaceae bacterium
ATAAACCCTGCTTTCCAAGGGATTCTTAATAAGTACTGCAGAAAAGTTGTACCAGAGTTATCATAAGAAGGGAGATTGGATTTGTCCTTTGGGACCTGCAGTTGGGACATAATTTAAATCATGCTTCGTCCATAAAACGCATCATGCTTTTCACTCTCCGGTGCTCATGTTCCCAGGCTTGCCATACCTCCTCCGCCCACTTTTGGACCAAGAGGCAATGTTCGGCAGCGTCTTTTGCTTTGGACACATCAGTGACTTTCATCACTCCCTGCCAATCCGGTGGGTCCAAAGCAACAAATTGGCTTTTGAATTTGGTAATTACTTTTTTCATCTGCGGAGAGAAAGCTGCAAAAGGAAGTTTTCTCTCAATGGCTAAATACAAGGCACATAAATGCACATTCACGGACTGGATAGCTCGAGAGGTGTCTCCGCCGTGTTGGCAGGCATAACTATCGACAGTTAAGCGATGGACTTTCCAATATTCCTGGTCGCTGTATTCCTTGGCTAGGACATCGCCAAAGACTTTCCAACACCCTGGAGAGGACGTCATGTATGCATGGGTTGGGCCATCACACTTTTCCGTGACTGCCCCGCACTCCGGACATTTTTCCATATCGCTTAACATGGCCGAACCAAAAACTACAGAGGTCAGAGTTACCTTCTAAACACAAATTCCTTGGTATTGATCATCACCCAGAGGAGATCTTCCAGTTTTTGCCGCCGGTTTCTTTGGAGCTGATTTAATCGGGTTGTGATGGTTTGGATTTCCTTTTCGGTCGGATAACGCGAAACGCTTGCCAAATAAAACTCGGTAATCACCTGGGGATAGGAGGCTTTCGCTTTCAGAAGCCGGGTAATTCTAGGTGACCTTTCCACTTTGGAAATAAGTTCGTTACTGGAGATCATCGTGAAGGCTTGGTTTAGCGTCGTGGTATTTTGCCGCTCACACTCGCAAGCAATCAACCGGGCCGGACGGCCGAAGATACTAAGGAATTTCGGTGCTCCTTTTACCCCCGGTAACTGAGACGCCCGCATGCCGCGAGGGTATCCCGCGAACGTTTCGGGCAATTGCGTGACTTGGGAAATTGAATCCAAAAGCTGCTCGGCGGTCAACAGGCGAGGTTGAACCCGGGCATAATTGTTTTCATCCTCCCCATTGGTTTTGGTAGGCTCGGAGGATAATTGATAGGCCCTAGAGTTCATGATCCTGCGGATGAGATGTTTCTGACTGAAATTGTGGCTGCTAAAATCCTTGGCGATTGCTTCCAGCAAGGGACCATTGCTTGCCGGATTAGAGGAACGGAAATCATCAACAGGTTCGACAAGGCCACGGCCCATCAAGTGAAACCAGATGCGATTCGCCATCACTCGTGCGAAGAAAGGATTCTCCTTTTTAGTGATCCACTTGGCCAAGGTGCGTACTCGATCTTCGCTCAGGTCTTTGTCGGTCAGAGTTTGATCCGGCAAACCGGGAGGCATTGGTCCCCCGGTTTGCGGATTTTCCACTTCGCCTTCGCGGGAGAACCAAACCACCATTTCGCCGTTGAGTTGGTGTTTGTCACGGCGGTCTCTTCGATTGTTGTCCAGCATTTTGGTTCGGACCCGAGCGAAAAAGGCAGCCATGCCATAGTAATCTCCCTGGGTCCAGCGATCAAAGGGGTGGTTGTGGCAGCGAGCGCAGGCAATGCGAACGCCCATGAACAGCCGGGCAGTTGTTTCGGCCGCCTTCTGAGGAGTTAAGTTGGTCCGGTAATAATTGGCCTGAGGATGAGCATAGGTGCTGCCCCGGCCGGTCAGTAATTCGCGGACAAACTGATCCAAGGGTTTGTCTTGGGAAATGCTCTGGCGAATCCAATGATGGAAGTGCCGGACGCCTTTGGCATCCACAGCTTTCTCTTCATTCCGCAAAAGGTCCGCCCACTTCAAAGCCCAAAAGTCCGCATACTCCGGCCGTTCCAGCAGACGGTCGATGAGTTTACTCCGCTTGTCGGGAGCCTTGTCCTTCAGAAACTCTTTCACTTCCCGCGGCGTCGGCAAGATGCCGCAAACATCCAGGTAGGCTCTTCGCAGAAAGACACTATCATCAGCCAAAAGGGAGGGCTCGATCCGGAGTTCTTTGAGACGATGAAATATGTGTTTGTCAATATAGTTCCTTTCCGGAACCTGCTTCCACACAAAGTTGGGCCGGGGTGGAACAAAGGCCAAGCGGCAGGGGACTTGTTTATCGAGGTAGCGAACGACAATTGTAACCTCCCCACTCTTGTGAGCGGTGACTTGTCCCGAGGAGGTAATGGAAACAATCTCGGAGCTGGGCTCATAGGCCGCGAATCGAGTCACATCGCGATTTGATCCGTCATCAAAAAAGGCATGAGCCAAGATCTGCTGTTGTTTGACACCATTAAGGAGAACCCGGTCTCTTGGATAAACCTTCAATCGAATTAGTTTGGGAGTATCCATTGGGTCCGGTTGACTTCCCTCGGCAATCCACTTGTATAGGATTTGGTAATCTTCCGATGTGGACGAGAAACGAATGCTGCCTTCGTGGGGAAGATGACCGGTTGGTTTTTGCAAAAGGAGACTATTGCGAGGATGCAGACGATTGATTCGCCGTCCTAGCGTATCTTTCTTGAGGCTGGTCAGGTCAAACTGTGGGTCTTCGCCTCGAAGAGAAAGGCGAAAGCCATTCTTGCCATTAAAATTACCGTGGCAGGTCCCGGCATTGCAGCCATGCTTGCTAAACAGCGGCATCACATCATTCCGGAAGCTGATTGAGCGAACTTCCCGAACCTTTTTGACCTTGATTGCGATGACTGGAGATTGACTTTGATACCTTGCTGTTATTTCCGTTTGGCCATTTTTTGCGGCCATTACTATAGAACCAATCAATTTGGCCACCGCAGGATTGTTGCTTTTCCATTCCACCTGCGCTGTCAAATCCTTGACGGAACCATCGGAGTAGAGCCCGGTAATTTGGAGTTGTTGCTTGGCGGCTTTCCCAGACAACAAGATTTTGCTTGGCTGAATGGAAAGCTTTTCCAAGGTCGGCTCAGAACAGTTAGCGGGACAAGGGTACATAGTAAGGAAAATGGCCATCCAAGAAAAATGGCATCGCATATCAAGACTCCACGAATCAAGTGGGATGAATCACATGATTGACATTTTAATCAATCAATCCTTTGAAGAATAGCATTAACCACGAGACCACAGATTTCCGATACTCCTCAAGGCTCACCGGAACCTCAAATTGGAAGAGCCAACAAAGTTCCTTCCCAAGGCCAAGTGATCAATTTAAAATAAAATCTAACTGATCCTTCCCAAGAAGGGGATTCCCGTGAAGAAATTTGTATTCCTCATTTCGGTCATTCCACTCCCTTTTGTCACCGAACTCCCAGCTTTTGCCCAGCAATCCAATAATTCCAAACCAAAGGGTGAAGTCTCCCAAATAACCATCAGCGAAAATGCCAAAGACTTTATCACCGAAATAAGAATCCGACCAACCAATGGAAGAGTCACTTGCCGGGATATTCTCGCCGGTTTAGCCCGGGTCGAAGATTTTGACGATTCTGCTTTTGTGGATCTGATCCCGTCCTTTTCCTTTCGCATCCAGGGATTCCATCGCGAGCTCGAGGGCGCGGTTC
>CAZPPD010000452.1:3648-5346 GCA_964588185.1 uncultured Alcaligenaceae bacterium
CAAGGATGGGGACAGGTCGCTTTAGTGAACCGGGCAATGCCGCGCGGAGTGAGTTTACAAGTGGAAGGAGAGTGGAAACAGCCGCATTTGGTCATTCGAATCAAACGCAAGGTCCTTCAGAAATCCCGGCGAATCTTGCAGAGGCAATTTCGAGAGTCCGTAGTTGGTCTTCGAAATAAATTCTGTTCACGCGACCCTAAGGAATATGGATTGTTTTTCCACCGAGAGAACCGGACGCTGCAGGAAGACCAACAGATTGTCCTTCTGGTCCCTGGATATCAGGCCAAGAAAAATTCTGCCAAGCCTCTGGTGGATTACTTGCAGACAAAAGGTTTTGTGGTGGCCACCTTTGCCTATCCCAATGATCAACCCATCAAAGATTCGGCCAAACTGTTGGTTCGCGATCTGCAGAACTTGGCCAGCCAATTTCCGAAGCGGGAAATTCGCGTCATCTCCCATTCCATGGGATCCTTGGTGGTTCGATGGGTCGTGGAGAATCCGGAGTTGGACCCGGGAAATATCAAACAGCTCATTATGGTTGCCCCTCCGAATCAAGGATCTCAGTTGGCCTATTTTGGTTTTGCCTTGGAGATGTGGGAGCATCTGGTAGATTCCAAGGCAAAGGATCTATGCGAGGTGGTTTATGCCGCCATTGAGGACGGCTTAGACGAAGCCTCGGAGGATTTGCAACCGGGATCCATATTCTTGCAGGAGCTTAACTCCAAGGAACGGAACCAGGGTATTCAGTACTCCATTTTGCTTGGCAACCGAGGCTTGGTTAAGCGGCCATTCTTGACTCGGCTGCGGAAAAAAATCCAAGGGGCTTCCGAAATTCGGCTGGTTCGCTTCTTTGGTCCGAAGCTAGACCTCATCCTTGCGGATATGGATGAAGTTGTGGATGGAAAAGGCGATAGTGCCGTGTCGTTAGAACGAGGACGACTTCCCGGTGTTGCCGACATTCAGATATTGCTGTTTGATCATCAAGCCATTTCCCGATCCCCGAAAACTGATGGAGAACAACGCCTCCGCCGGGAAATTCTTAAGCGATTACGCCTGCCTCTTTAATTCCGCCTTTTTGTTAATACAAGGATCACATTAATGAATGGTATCCGGGCATTCTTGGAGGTCCTCGCTGCCAGCGGCGTCAACCATATCTTTGGAAATCCGGGAACGACCGAATTGCCATTCAATGATGCTTTGGCAACAGATGATCGATTTCAGTACTTCTTTGGAATCCACGAAATTCCGGTAGTTGCCATGGCGGATGGTTACGCTCAAGCATCCCGCAAGATTGGTGTGGCCAATGTCCACATCTCTTGCGGTTTGGGAAATTCCATGGGCATGCTTTACAATGCCCACATCGAAGGAACGCCCCTGCTCTTGACCGCGGGCCAGCAAGATCGGCGATTGCGGTTTGAGGAACCGGTATTGGAAGGAGACCTGGTTAGTGTGGCCCAACCCTGGACAAAATGGTCGGCAGAAGTTCAACGGGTAGAAGATATTCCTTGTGCGGTTCGCCGGGCCTTGCAAACGGCTTTGACTCCTCCAACAGGTCCTGTTTTTTTGTCCCTTCCATTAGATGTGCAGTTGGAAGAAACCGGTAACCTAGACCTCTCTCCTGCTTCTATTCCTGATCACCGCATTCGTCCGCCAAAAAATGCCATCATGCGCGCGGCCGAGTTGCTTGGCAAAGCAGCC
>CAZPPD010000453.1:0-5330 GCA_964588185.1 uncultured Alcaligenaceae bacterium
GCCATCATTCGAGAATCAAATTCTTGAAGAGCCCTGGCCCTTGCATTCTCGCTTAGCCTTTGGAAAAGTAACGAGTCTTTAACCAGACGGTTCGCAGCTTCGGAAAAAGCATCAGGGTCATTTGCAGGGACAGTTAATCCACTTTCGTTGTCCCGGCTTACCCAGGGAACACCGCTACCCCAGATGTTGGTGTTGATTACCGGACATCCACAGGCCATGGCTTCTACCTGGACCAAACCGAACGCTTCACTCCGGGCATTGCTGGGAAACCAAAACGCCGTAGCGGCATGGTAGGTAGCAATCAATTCCTCTTCACTGATTCGGCCTTGCCAAATGATTCTGTCGGAAACCTTTAATTCTTCAGCCAATTTACGAAGGTCCTGTTCTAAGGGGCCGCCGCCCACCATGAGGAGTTTGCCCGGGACATCAACCAAGGCCTGAATCGCTATATGGAAAGCTTTATAATAAACGAATCTGCCAACGCATAACCACAAAGGTTGTCCGTGTTGTTCCTTTAGTTGTTGGGCTAATTTTCTAACCCGAGAGTTAGGGTTTAGATATGGGGCCAAGTCGATCCCAAAAGGAATAACCTGAACCTTCTTGTGGTAGTTTCTCAACAACTCCGAACCTTCCGGATATTTTGGCGAGCTTGCCAATATTGCCGCTGCTTTTCGAAATACCTGATGTTCAAACGGCCGGATCAATTTACCGAGTATTTTTTGTTTGATGACGTCGCTGTGGTAAGTAATTACCAGCGGGATCTGAACGGGGATGGCAGCCAAAGCCATTAACATGGTTGGATTGGGAATGTGAAGGTGGAGAATATCCACTTGCTTCTGTTTCAGTAATTGGGGCAATAATTCCAAACATACTTCAAACCGGGCGAATGAAGCTTTTCTGCCTACTCGGGTAATTTTTACCTGCCCATCCCATTCCTCCGTTGTTGGTGTATTTGCCAACATTTTCCAAGTGACGTCATGACCAAGGGTGTTCCGGTGATTCACACAAATAACATGAACCTCTGCTCCCAATGCAGATTGGGCTTGGGCCAAAGTTCGCAGGTGGCTTTCGATCCCTCCGGGAGCGGGGGGATAGAATTTTCCTAAATGGCACACTCGCAAACGATTTAGGGAAGATTTGCTTATCAACTTGTTCACTGGTGGGAAAAATTTTAGTGGTGGGAAATTACCCCAACCGGAATGATCGTTAAAGTCGCAACAAATTGGGCACCGATAAAAAACCTGAGTCAAATTACATCGCTGACATTCTATCGAGCGATAATCGAGGGTGCCTTTCTATGCCGGCCCGGTACATTTATTTGTTTTTGTTTATTATTCTCGTACCATCCGGGTGCAGTTTTTATCCCTATGCTTTAGACAATTTCGTGCGCGTTCCCTTGGAAGCTTATAATAACCGGGCTCAGAAAAAAGATTTCCGGCGCCTTGGGGAAATGGCCTATCTGGAGCATTGCCAAGGAAATCAGTCCGAGTTTTATGCCCGGGGTTTTAAAGAAGGCTTCGCCGATTACCTTTATGCCGGAGGTTCGGGGGAACCGCCTGCCACACCTCCTTGGATTTATCGCACTCGGCACTTCGATACCCCCGATGGTCCAAACAACCTTCAGGACTGGTATGCCGGTTGGCGCCATGGAAGTTCCGTGGCCCGGCAAAGCGGTATTCGTGACCAGGTCCTTGTCCCAATTCCCCTTGAACCTATCGAGCGCCCGGGTGCCCAAATTCCTGAATACTATTTCAAATACAGCCCGGAACGGCTTCGACTAGGAATTCAGCCCGAAAAAACCAAAGCCGATGAAGAGGAACTTCCTTTACCTCGAAAGGAAGACTACAAAAAATTGCAGGCCAAATAAGCTTATCCATTTGTTTCAGAGCAATCTTGTTCGTTGCAGGAAATCAACGAATTTCAGGCAAGTGAGTAACACGATGAAGATTTCCAGTTGGCTCGGAAAACTGCTTTGCCTTCTGCCGACACTTTGCTTGTTCGGTTTTGCCGGGTGCGCTGCCGTTTCCAATCCGGTTTTGGATGGCATTCCCGTCCGCCGGGTGCCGCCTGAATTCTTGGCAGAACCCAAAGAAGAAGAAATCAAGATTCCCCTTACTCTCTTGCGGCAAAAACCACCGAAAATTTATCGCCTTGGCCCCGGGGATATTTTGGGGATATTTATCGAGGGAGTCGTCGGCGAAAAAGGAGTTCAACCACCGGTTCGTATCAATGTTGCCGAAGAAGGCCGTACTCAACCCGGTTTAGGATTTCCAATTCCCGTTCGGGAAGACGGAACTTTGTTGCTGCCCTTTATTGATCCGGTAAAAGTTACAGGATTATCCGTCAAAGAGGTAACTGACAGACTGATCAAAGAATACACCGAACAGAAAAAGATCCTGCAAAAAGACCGGGCGGTGATCAGCGTCACCTTATTGGAGCCGCGAAAAACTCAGGTTCTGGTAATCCGCCAGGATTCCGGGTCTTTGACTGTGGGAGCCGGCGGGGTAATCGGCAACGCCTCCAGGGGAACAGGTGCAGTATTATTCTTGCCGGCTTATGAAAACGACCTCCTAAATGTTCTAACGCGTACCGGAGGGCTTCCGGGGTTGGATGCGGCGGATGAAATTGTCATCCAGCGAGGCTACTACCGTGAGGGGGACAATCCCGATGAACTCCTTCGCTGGCTGCAACAATGCCAATCCGGGGATAAAGGCGTGGGTGTCATGGACCGGGAATTGGCTAAAGGCGTGGAGATTGTTCGCGTTCCTTTAAGGCTCCGTCCGGGAGAACCGTTACCCTTCCGACCTAAAGATATTATCTTGGAAACTGGTGATGTAGTATTCATCGATACCCGGGATACCGAAGTCTTCTATACCGGCGGCCAGTTGATTCCTCGGCAATTCGTTATTCCGCGTGACTTTGACCTGAGAGTGGTGGACGCCATTGCTTTGGCCAACGGGCCTTTGGTTAACGGTTTGATTTCGCAAAACAACTTGTCCGGCCAAATTGTCCAGACCGGCTTAGGGGCTGCCTCACCCAGTGCAGTTACGGTTCTTCGCAAGGTTAAAGGCCGAGGACAAATCCGCATTAGAGTGGATCTGAACCGGGCTTTGAATGATCCTCGGGAAAATATCATCATCAAAGCAGGTGATGTCCTAATAATGCAAGAGTCCATTGGGGAATCAGTTAGCCGCTACCTGACTGGGGTAATTCAGTTTAACTTCTTTGGCCGATTACTGGACCGCCCGGACGCTACCCTTTCGAATACGATTTCCGGTCCCTAACAGAGAGTGACTTCATCCGGCCCACCAATTTGGTGGGCCCTTATTATTCCGGCTAGAATCATGCTAGCCCCCCAACCAAGAAGGCAAAAGCCAGCCTTTTCTTCGTGGCTTGGGTTCACTCAGATTCAACGGCAATCCCTGGAGAACCGCCATGCCATTGGTGCTGCAGACCCGATCCGCTACCGTATTTCCCGCCCAGGTAACAATCTGGTGATAGGCGTCCGCCATTCGGGGTTTACGCCGTCTTGGGGAATGGCCGTCCGAACCCATTACATGAGCGATTCCCCGAACAAACCAATCTCTTAAAGCGCGTACCCGGTCTTTGCGGGTAAATCCGGTTACACTTCCGGAAGATACTTGAACCAGGCAACCCGCGCGAATCAGATCTTCAACAAGGTCCGGTTGCTCTAATAGTTCCGGGCAGCGTTCGGCGTGAGCAATAATGGGACGAATTCCTTCCTGCCGAAAGAATTCCGCCAAAGGTAGGAGGTCTACAAATAACCCATGAGGCATTTCAATGAGAATGTAAACCCTATGATCTCCAACGGTGAGAAGTTCCTGGTTTGCCCAAAAGGAGCGTGTCTCCGGGTGAACCATTACCTCCGAACAAACAACAGCGGTAAGGGGTATTTCCGCCTGGTGAATGTCTTCTTGGAGAATCTTTGTTGCCTGATGAATTCTTTGAGGGGTGTTATTGGGATACTCTTCGTTTTGATGAGCCAAAGCTGCTACTAATTGCACGCCTTCTTCATGCAAGATTCGACACATTGACACCGCATCTTCCCGAGTCTTCGGACCATCATCCATCCCGGCGAGAAGATGGCAGTGGGTATCAATCAGAGGAATCATGAAAAACAGTCATTACAACTTAATTGAGGAATCAATTTACTCAACTTTGGAATCGGGGGGCGGATTGATTGCTGTCTCAGGATTTTGCTCGCTTTTGCTTTCATCCTGATAGTAATAGCTTCCTTCATTCTCTTCCGGGTCGTAATCGTAGCTATTTGCTTCATAAGCATAGCTGGTGTAGTACGAAGAGCCAAACCGCCCGGAGCCACCGTGACTCAAGCCGTTAACCACCACTCCGACAATCTTGACACCAAGGGTCGAGAGAATTTCCCGGGCTCGTTCCGCATATGGACCACATTTCTTGGACAAGCGAATCGTCAATATTACTCCGTCTACCCGCGGAGCAACCACTGACGGGTCGGTAACTACCAGCAGCGGAGGGGTATCCACCAAGACAAAATCATACTGGTTTCGGAGAAGCCCGAGAATATCCTGGAGACGCGGAGAAGTTAACAATTCCGCCGGATTTGGAGGCATTGGGCCGCAAGGGAGTACATCCAAATTGGGGATTTCCGATTTCTGCACAGCTTCGTCAAGATTGGCGTTGCCTTCGATTACCGAGGCCAAGCCAATGGGATTTTTCATGCGGATACCGAAGATTTTGTGCAACCGCGGTCTCCTCAAGTCGGCGTCCACGATAATGGTTTTCTTTCCGGATTGTGCAATGCTTACCGCCAAGTTGGTTGCCAGCGTACTTTTGCCATCCCCCATATTAGCGCTAGTGACTTGAATAATGTTGTGGCCTTTTCCTTGGGTGCTGAAATACAAAGAGGTTCGAACTGCCCGATAAGCCTCCGATTCAATCGATTTGGGATTGTAATGAGAACAAAGATAGGGATCCAAAGTTATCTGACCGGTATTCTTCTTTTCCAAAGCTTCCCGGTCTGGTTTCAAGACGGGAATATGTCCAATAACCGGCAAGCCCAACCGCTTGCGGATTTCATCCGGAGTTCGGAATCCTTTGTCCGTTAACTCAGCCAGGTAAGCCAATCCGACACCACCCATGGTCCCCAAAAATAATCCGCCCATGAGAATGTAAAATAATTTGGGAGCAACTTTGTTTCCTAAGTTCGGCCGAGTTAATATCTGGGCATCATATCCATCCGGATCCCGGAAGAGATTCATCTGATCCAAGTTCTTAACAATTCCATCAAATAACTGCTGTTTTCGGGCAATTTTGCGGCGAAAATCTGCATC
>CAZPPD010000454.1:0-5318 GCA_964588185.1 uncultured Alcaligenaceae bacterium
AAGCCGATGTTTTGGGCCACCAGCGGTTGATTGCGGCGAGCCAGAGCCAACATATCTTGATTGCAATCGACCCCAATGACTTTGCCTTCCGGACCGACAATCTGGGCGGCGATAAAGCAAGCTTTTCCGCCCCCGGAACCTAGGTCCAGGACCGTGTCTCCGGGTTGGAGGTAAGGAGTGGGGTCGCCGCAACCGTAATCCTTTTGGAGGACTTCCTCGGGGACGGCTTTGAGGTATTCGGGATTGTAGGAAACCGGGCAGCACAATTCTTGTTGGACGCTTTTTGCACCTGCGGAATATCTATCGTGGACCGCCTTCTCGGCGGTGTTGTTGACATTGGATTGATTAGGGGTTGTGGCTAAAGTTTTGGGAGCCATCCATTTGTCCTTTCGGGCTTGGACATTCGGTAAAAGTGTTTGGAATTAAAGTCATTTTAAATTATGCGGTGAAAATTGAAAATCCCAAGGAATCTGTAAGGAGATTGCTTGGGAGGAGTTGTAATAATTATTGGGAGACTGCTCGTGGTATTCTGTGAGGTGGTTTACAAATTGATCGCCACAAAAAACAGGAAAAAACGCAACAAATTAAGGCTTCATAAGGTATCGAAGCGTTCAGTTTTGTGTCTTTTGGTGTTTTTTTCGTGGCAATTAACTATTTATCCAGGGCCTTGGGGATTTCGCCCTTGGGACAGCCTGCTTCGAGGTAGGCTTGGAGGAGAATTTGAGCAGCAACTCGGTCGATTCTCTGTTTGCGGCGTTTCTTGGTTAGGTGGGCTGCTTGCAGGAATTGTTCGGCTTCCACGGAGGTGTAGCGTTCATCCCAGTAATTGACCTCCAGCCCGGTGATTTCCCCCAGCCATTTGCCGAACTTTAGTGCTTCCTGGGCTTTTTGGCCCTGGGTTCCGTCGATGTGAACCGGGAGGCCCACGACAATAGATTCGACCCGTTCCTCTTTGACCAGTTGCTTGAAATACTTTTGGTCCGTTTCCTTGTCTTTTCGCTCATAGGTAGAAAGTGGAGAGGAGAGCAAGCGGTCTGGGTCGGTAATGGCCAGTCCTATGCGGACGGTTCCATAATCTACGCCCAGGATTCTCCCCTTTGGACTCACAGATACTCCTCCTTTCCGGTGCTTTTCAGTTTCTCCACCAATTGTTTCACGGTTCCTTCTTCGCGTTTATCGGCAACTAATATCGCGTTGCCATGTTGGATGATTAGGAGATTTTCTACGCCGATGGTGGTAACCAAAACCTGTTCGTCGCTGACCACCAGACAATCCTTGGTTTGAATGCCGCAGTGGTTCCCCAGAATCGTGTTGTTCTCGGCATCCTGAGGATGCATGCGTTCCAGGGCCAGCCAACTGCCCACATCGTCCCACGTGAAGAGAGTCTTGACAACAAGAACTTCCTTGGCATGTTCCATAACTGCATAGTCGATGCTGATTTTGCTGAGGGCTTCATATTCAGTACGGAAGATATCCTCTTGTTGGGCGGTCCCCCAAGCATCGGCAATTTTATTGACGGCGTCAAATACTTTCGGCACTCGTTGTTTTAAGGCCTCCAGTATAGTTCGAGCATTCCAGACAAATATTCCCCCATTCCAGAAATAATTTCCGGTCGCCAAATACTGTTCGGCTACTTCGAGAGTGGGTTTCTCCTTGAAGGATTGAACCTGGTAGACCGGAACTCCCTGACGAACCATTAGTTCTTTGCCGCAATGAATGTAGCCGTAGCCGGTCGCGGGATAAGTAGGAGTGATGCCGAAGGTGATCAAGGCATTGGGATGTTCTGCTAATGTGTTACAGGCGACCTGAACGGCTCGCTGAAACTCCGCGGCCGGTTCGATGACATGATCAGCGGGGGTGACCAGCATGACAGCGTCGGGGTCTTCCTTAACCAGAAGGGCAGCTCCCAAACCGATACAAGCGGCTGTATCGCGGCCACAGGGTTCGCCGACAATATGATTTTCCGGAAGCGAAGGGAGTTGTTCTTTCACTTGGCCGGCGTGGAGGCTGGAAGTGATAATCCAGATTCTTTCGTCGGGGATTTTCGCTTGAATGCGGTCGCAGGTCATCTGCAACAGGGAGCGGTCCCCGGTGAGAGTCAGAAATTGTTTGGGGTGGGCAACACGGCTACGGGGCCAGAAGCGAGTTCCGCCGCCGCCTGCCATGATTACATTGTGAAGCATAGGTTGTTCCTGAAGCCGGATCAGTTTCTAGGTAATTGATTTCGAGAAAACAAACTTATTTTATGAAAAAGAAATCAAAAGGATATTTTGAGGTGGGTGCCGTTCATCAACTGGACGAAAGAACCCAACTCCATTTGATGTCGAAGGAACTACCTAGGTCCCGATCTGGTTTGTGGCAGGCAGATACGAAATACGATCATTTAGTGTTAGAAGAGCGCCCCGACGGTGCCTGCGTCGGGGCACATTTTCCATGTTAATGCTTATGCCCTTTGAACATCGCGTGTTTGTGGTTCCCGCGAGCGTAGATGTACCCGATCAAATCCAGAATTTCCTCACGCGAAAGCCGATTGATCAACCCCTCGGGCATGATGGATTTCGGAGCTTTAATACGCTCATCAATATCCTTTTTCTTGATAACAAGTGGTGCCTTCTTGGCCAACGGATCGGTAAGGACCGTGACCTGCTTGGGGGTTTCCTTGACGATCATCCCGGTGATTACCTTGCCGGAATTGAGTGCAAAGGTGTAGGACTGGTATTTCTCCTCAATATCCTTGGAGGGTTCCAAGAGGGATCGGAGAATATATTCCGGGGTGCGTTTTTTCTCGTCAAGTTTCACCAGATCAGGCCCGAACTCCTGTCCCTCCTTATTGATCCGGTGGCAAGCAATGCATGTGGCCATTTTGAACACATGCTGCCCGACCTTGAAGTTGCGGCCTTTTTGGAGGTTCTTCAGCGAGGCGGCCAAGTCTTCAAACTCCCACTCTTTTCCTCTGGTGCTGTATTTCAACAGAGGATCCCGAATTGGGAGATCATGCTTCTTGAGGTAGGCCTCCGGGTTGGCGAGATAGGCTTGCAAATCCGCCACCACGTAGAGAGCTCCATACATCAGCCGCCAGTGTCCTGGGTAGGTGCACACATATGGATAAATGCCCGGCTTTGTTGGCACCTCAAAACTCAAGGCTTGCGTATCACCCGGATTCAGAAGACGGCTGCTAATGAGAATCTTGTCGGACTTGGGAATAAAGTGCCGCGAGATGGCATCGGGCGTGTTCGCCGTGGCTTCTGCCAACAAGCCGACTTCTTCCATCGCACCCGGCACTACGATGGCAAAGTTGTGCGGCATTTTGTCGCTGTTGGACAATACGAACTCCACCGTCTTACCCGCTTGAACTGCCACGCGGTCCTTGTCGTAAATCATCCGATGCGGAACCGTCCCAATGTGAATCACATGGATCTTCAGGTCCGCTAATTTGGCCTGGAGTTCCAGCGATTTTGCTTTGGGCAACAGCGCCGCCAATTCATTGACAGTCTGCATGGCTTCGAGAGCATTGGGCGATGTCCGGTATTTGGCGGGGATCTCACTGATGTGTTTGGCCAAGCTTTCGGCGAGGGACTGCAGTTCATTCTTTGGCCAGGAACCCTTGGGGATTTTGCGAAGGGCTCGAACTGCACTAGCCCGGCAGTCTCCTGCTCGGATCAACATGGCCAAGTCTTTGAACTTCTCCACTTCGTTGCCGGGAACTGATTCCAGGCTGCGAATAACTACGTCCTTGATGGTTTCCGGCCCACTTACACTTAGCTTGTTGGTAGGTATTTTCTGTTTGCCGAATCCGGGCCCGGACCAATGAAGGGATAGTCCGTCCCCGCCGCCGTTGTCAAAATAAGTGACTAAGATGGGATGAGAACCGGCACTGAGCTTGATCCTCCCTTTCTTTAGTTTCATTCCATGAAGACCATCGTTGTCGATGACTTCTTCGTTGCCAATGTAAAGGCGGCTGCCGTCATCCGAAGCCAGGTAAAAAGTGTATTTGCCAGTGCGGTCAATGCGAAGCATTCCGGAGAACCGCAAGGCGATCCCATCGCGGTTCTTCAGAATAGGTACATTGAATTTAACTTCGGGAACAACCGCTTTGGCACTGGGTTTTAGCTTGGCTAGTCGTTCCTTGGCAACGTTTCTTGGGTTTTGGCCGAAATATTCGACCAAGATTCCCGGTTTCGCCAAGGAACCGCCATCTTCCTGAAGATTTGCCGGCAGTTTATGGAGGAGCGGCCGCAGGTGAGGATAAAGGGTGCTCCGCAGTTCCTTGCTGGGAATTTTGGGGACGGCATTGAGCATTTCGCGCAGCTTGTCCTTATCGCCGGCTGCGTAAGCAAAGGCATTTTTTGCGGATCCCTCTGCTGTGATCCACGCCACATATCCGGTCTGACGAGTTTCGGGTTCTTTACCTTTGATTGCTAGGTTCTTGACTTCGTCTTGGACCTTTTGGAGTTTCGCCTCCGGTTGCTCGAAAAGAAGTTTCCCGAGACTGGCCAGGTTCGATCCTTGGCCTTTGGCATCCAGGTCCTCAATCAGGGCCAGCAACAACGGAAGCTCATTTTGCTTTTTCAATTTTGCCAAGCCGGAAAGTGATTCCTTGAGGTACTTCGCGGGAACATTGTCCCGAGTAAGGATCGCCCGGTAAACTCCTTCCGTCCGGTCCAGCTTCAGGAGATCCTTAACGCTGGCGTTCCGGAGCACATAGGCTTCAGCGGCCGGGGACAACTTTTTCGCGGACTTAATGACCTCTTGGATGTATTGGGAGACATTGAGGGTGCCTCGCGTTTGATTGAGGACAAAGTCCAGTTGTTGGTCGGTCGGCCACTGTTCGGCGGCAAAGATTACTTCCGGGGCATCCGGTCCGTTGTACCGGGAAACGGCTACCACGGCTTCGGCACGGACCCGTGGATGCTTATCATTGGCCATTTTGACCAACAATTTCCCGGCATCCTTGATTTGATTGCACCAATCCCGCAGAACACGGGTTCCGGCTGCACGGGCATGAGGCTCAACCGAATTCAGGACCTTCTTTAGGAGTTGCGGATTCACTGTTCGATGTTGTTGGTGTAGCCACAGAGCTTCCACCAATTCCTGGGCATCTTCTTTTTTGGCAGGATCGAATTTCGCAACCCACTTCTGAACTTCATTGACTACCTGCTTGCTGTCTCGTCCGGTCAGTTCGAGGCGAACTCGGTAACGAACGCCATCGGTATTCGAAGAAAGATGCTCCAGTATTTCGGCAATCGGACGGCCTTTCATTTTGACCTTCTTCATCTGGGGCTGACCGTCTACGGTGACCCGATAGACTCGCCCGTGGC
>CAZPPD010000455.1:0-5310 GCA_964588185.1 uncultured Alcaligenaceae bacterium
ACCCAGAAAACACTTTACTATTGGCATTATGGATGATGTTACCCACCTTTCCCTTCCTTACGACCAAGATCTGGATATCGAGCCCGACGATGTGGTGCGGGCGGTGTTCTATGGTTTGGGTGCGGATGGGACGGTGGGGGCGAATAAAAACTCCATCAAGATTATTGGGGAAGAGACCGACAACTACGCCCAAGGCTATTTCGTTTACGATTCCAAAAAATCCGGGGCCATTACGGTTTCTCACCTTCGCTTTGGTCCCCGTCCCATACGATCGCGGTATCTGATCCGGTCGGCGAATTTTGTCGGCTGTCATCAATTTCAATTTTTGGAAAAGATTGACGTTTTGGAAACTATTCGGCCCGGAGGCGTTTTCCTACTAAATGCTCCTTATCCGACGGAGAAAGTCTGGGAAAATTTGCCGCGGGAAGTGCAGCAAACAATCATCGACAAGAAGCTGAAGGTGTTTGTGATCGATGCTCTGAAGGTGGCTGCGGATACCGGGATGGGTGGCCGCATCAATACCATTATGCAGACCTGCTTTTTCGCGGTTTCCGGAGTCTTGCCCAGAGAGGAGGCAATCAAACAGATCAAGAAAGCGATTGAAAAAACCTACGGCAAGAAAGGCGAAGAAGTCGTCCGGCGAAACTTTGCAGCCGTGGATCATACCCTGTCGCATTTGCAAGAACTACCGATTCCTCAAGAGGTAACTTCCTCATTGCAACGCTTGGCTGCCGTTCCGGAAAAAGCCCCCGATTTCGTGAAGCGAGTCACCGGGGTTATGATTTCCGGCAAAGGCGATTTGTTACCCGTCTCGGCATTTTCTGTTGATGGAACTTGGCCGACAGGGACCACCAAATGGGAGAAGCGGGCTATCGCAACCGAGGTGCCGATTTGGGATCCCAAGGTTTGCATCCAATGTAACAAGTGTGCCATGGTGTGCCCCCATGCCACTATCCGGGCCAAGGTATACGAGCCCCAGCATCTGGAAAATGCTCCGGAAGGATTTCAGTCCAATGATTTCCGTGCTGCGGACTTTAAAGGCTGGAAATATACCATCCAAGTTGCTCCGGAAGACTGCACGGGATGCCATCTTTGTGTCATGGTCTGCCCGGCGAAGGATAAAAGCAATCCAAAACACAAAGCCATCAACATGGAGCCGCTGCTCCCGGTTTTGGACCTGGAAAAACGCAACTACGACTTTTTCCTGGATTTGCCGGACCCACCGCGAGATCGAATGAGTCGAATCGATGTAAAGAGTTCCCAGTTCTTGTTACCTCTTTTCGAATATTCCGGTGCCTGTGCCGGTTGCGGGGAAACCCCCTATTTGAAGTTACTTTCCCAACTGATCGGAGATCGGTTGTTAATTGCCAACGCCACGGGATGCTCCTCCATTTATGGCGGCAATCTACCGACGACTCCCTGGACAACGAATGATGAAGGGCGCGGTCCAACCTGGTCCAACTCGTTATTTGAAGACAACGCCGAGTTTGGATTTGGAATGCGCTTGAGCATTGATTTCTTCAAGCAATCCGCTCGGGAAATGTTGAAGGGCCTAGCTTCCCAAATTGGTGATTCGCTTGCCGGTGAAATATTAGAAGCGGATCAGAGCACGGAAACGGGGTTGCATCAGCAACGGGAACGAATTGTAGCACTGAGGAAAAAGCTCAGTACCATTCAGGAGGCTCCGGCTCGCCGATTGGATTTGCTGGCAGATTATCTGGCCGAGAAAAGTGTCTGGTTAGTAGGCGGGGACGGCTGGGCTTACGATATTGGATTCGGTGGCCTCGACCATGTGATGTCGATGCTGCGGAATATCAATATTTTGGTGTTGGACACCGAGGTTTACTCGAACACCGGCGGTCAAGCATCGAAGAGTACCCCTTTGGGCGCGGCGGCCAAATTTGCTTCCGCCGGCAAGGGAGTTCACAAGAAGGACCTGGGTTTGATCGCCATGAGCTACGGTCATGTCTACGTTGCCTCGGTTGCCTTCGGGGCCAAAGATAGCCATACGGTTCAGGCTTTTCAGGAAGCGATCAGCTATCCCGGACCTTCTCTCATTATTGCTTACAGTCACTGTATTGCTCACGGGTATGATTTACGTTACGGGGGCGAGCAACAGAAGTTGGCGGTCAACTCAGGTATCTGGCCGTTGTACCGCTACGATCCCAGACGTGTGGAACAAGGAGACCCGCCATTGGTAATCGATTCTCCTCCGGGCCGCGCTTCGGTGGCGGAATACATGCGCAACGAGACTCGTTTTCGCATGGTGGAAAAGATCGACCCGCAGCGGTTCCGCAAACTGGCAGTCGCCGCCAAAGATCATTCCGCTCGGCGAGTGGCGCTGTACGAACAGATGTCGCACATTGTTCTGCCCAAAGGGGGCAACGGTACTTCCGCAGAAAACCAACCGAAACCAACCTCCTGAGGAGAAACTCATATGGATCTTTCTACCACTTACTTGGGATTCGAGTTGCCCCATCCCCTCTTCCCCGGTGCTTCGCCGTTAGTGGATAACCTGGATACGGTTCGCCGGCTCGAGGATTACGGGGCTCCTTTGATTGTCATGCATTCGCTTTTCGAGGAGCAGTTGGTGCAGGAGCAGGTTGCCACCTCCCGTTTTCTGGATGATCCGCAGTATTCGTTTGCCGAGGCATTGTCATATTTACCGGAAGCAAACGATTTCAACCTAGGGCCGGAAGAATACCTGGACCATATCCGCAAACTCAAAGAAACCGTCGGCGTTCCGGTGCTTGGCTCCTTGAATGGAACCACGGAGGGAGGCTGGTTGGAATATGCCAAGTTAATCGAACAGGCGGGAGCCGATGGGTTGGAGTTGAACCTATATGATTTGGCCGTTGATCTCGACGAAGAAGGGGAAACCATTGAAAAGCGGAATCTGAGCGTGGTTAAAACCGTCAAGGAGGCGGTTTCCATCCCGGTCGCGGTCAAACTTTCGCCGTTCTATTCCTCCATTGCCAATTTTGCCAAGAAACTCGACGACCTCGGAGTTGATGGGTTGGTTCTTTTCAATCGCTTCTACCAACCGGATATTGATATTGAGCAATTGGAATTGCTGCGGGTGAATTTATCCAGTCCCGCGGAATTGTTGCTGCGTCTCCGATGGTTAGCGGTACTCTCCGGTCGGGTGAAAACTTCATTAGCGGTCACAGGCGGTGTCCACTCATTCTTTGATGCCATCAAGGCAGTCATGGCTGGAGCCCACGGTGTACAGATGGTTTCTTGTCTCTTGGCAAAAGGGCCAACGTATCTCGAACAAATGCGGCGGGGTCTTTCAGATTGGCTGGAGCAACACGAATATGAGTCCCTACGGCAGATGCAAGGAAGCATGAGCTTATTGCGTTGCGAAGACCCTCGTGCCTATGAACGAGCCAACTACGTGAAGATTCTTCAAAGCTGGCAAGTGTAGTGGGTGTGAGTGGTTCGAACTAGGGGAACTCTTCCTGCAAGCAGACCAACCCTGTAGCAGGGAGAGACCCTTATTGACGCGCTTGAAGTTGCGCGGATGCAGAAACCTCATTTCTAAAGTAAGATCCATCTCCTCAGATGTAAATAGGCGTGTTACCAGCAGTGGCCTTGGAAAAAGTCTACTGCTGTGCACTGCCGCGTTTGCTGATTATAACTTGGGAATCCGGATTTTTATCGCAATACCGAAATTTGGTGGTACTTTGTAACTGGATTCCCAGGAATTCAGCCTTTACAGACACCAAAACGCAAGATCAACAGAAGGAATAAGAAATGACTCGGATTGTGATTTTATTTACAGGATTAATTACAATGTTACTCCCGGCCGGAGTGACTGCCGATACCAAAAAACCGAATGTAATATTCTTCGTCACGGATGATCAACGAGCCGACACCATCGGAGCTTTGGGAAATCCTATCATCAAAACCCCGGTCTTGGATGAGTTGGTCGAGCGCGGATTTGTTTTCCACAACGCCTATTGCATGGGCTCGACTTCTGGTGCGGTTTGCAATCCCAGCCGGCATATGTTTCTGAGCGGAAAATCGTTGTTCAAATATAAGGCTAGAGAAAAAGCCAACACCTTTGGCGATTTATTCCGGCAAATGGGCTACATCACCTTTCACATTTCCAAACGCGGCAATACGGCCCGGACCTACCACACAGCCTTTGAAATTTCAAACTACTTGAATGACGGCAAAGAGAGAAGATCCGGCCATCATGGGAAAACGGCAGCCAATAAATCCATCGAGTTCTTAAAGAAAACCTGGAAGAAAGAGCGGCCGTTTTTCATGTACATCGGCTTTTCCGGTCCACACGACCCTCGGGTTGCTGCCAAAGCATGGTTAAAACTATACGACCGGGAAAAGATCCCGCTCCCCAAGAACTATATGCCGTTTCACCCGTTCAATAATGGCGACATGAAGATTCGGGATGAACGACTCGCTCCCTGGCCTCGAACCAAAGAAGTAGTTCGCAAGCACCTCCACGACTACTACGGTTGCATCTCCTCCATCGACTACCAAATTGGAAGAATCCTGGCAACCGTTCGAGAACTCGAAGAGATGGATAATACCATAATTATTTTCACCTCCGACCATGGCTTGGCGATCGGCAGTCATGGTTTGTTCGGCAAACAAAGCTTGTACCAACACAGTATGAACTCGCCTTTGATTTTCGCCGGACCCGGAATTCCAAAAGGCGAAAGCGATGCCTTTGCCTACCTCTTCGATATTTTCCCTACCACAGTCGATTTAGTAGGGGGCAAAATTCCCTCTGGATTAGATGGCAAGAGCTTAGCTCCTGTGATTCGTGGAAAGAAGAAAGACGTCCGGGACACTATCTTTCTCGCTTACAAGAATGTGCAGCGAGCCGTCCGAAAAGGGGATTGGAAACTTATTCGCTATCCCAAAGTGGATGTGACGCAATTGTTCAACCTCAAGGAAGACCCTCATGAGCTAGTTAACCTGGCCAAGAACGAGGCGAACAAAAGCAAAGTCCAAGAAATGATGGAGCTACTTGTTGACCAGCAGAAGTATTTCAACGACAAGGCACCTTTGTTTGTCGATAATCCGCAACCAGCTCAAGTCGATGAATCGTTCTTCCAAACAGGTCTCAAGAAACGTAAGAAAAAGAAGAAATAACGCAGGCTTAGTAAGAGGTTTCCTGGCGCCTCCTGGCCCGTCCCATTTCAACTAGGTGTGCCGAAAAAAGATCGGGCCTGGAGACCCGACCTACTTAATTGATGCGCACTCAAACTCATGGAGTTCCAATTCGCCGTTGCAAGTCCTGTATGTAGTCCTTGGCTTCTTTTAAGTAACATTCCGTCT
>CAZPPD010000456.1:0-5303 GCA_964588185.1 uncultured Alcaligenaceae bacterium
GAAGTTTCCTCGGTCGCTGCTCTCATCCACAAATTTCCTTCCCTGTTGATTTATCTCCCTATATTAAAGTTGTGTTGACTTTCTTGTTCTTGGGAAACCCACATGCTTTTGCGAACCGAGAACCTCACTAAAAAGTACGGCTCCTTTTGTGCGTTGGAAGGATTGAATCTCACCGTCCAACCCGGAGAGATTTTTGGCTTGCTGGGACCAAACGGTTCGGGCAAGTCTACTGCCATCCGCTTGTTGCTGGGGTTTATGAAGCCTACGGCAGGAGGAGCCTGGATTAATACGCATCACTGTTGGAAGGACAGCGTCCAGGCTCGGAAACAGGTTACATACTTGCCGGGAGAATTGCGCCTGTATGAGAACATGACCGGATGGCAATTGATTCGATTTTTGGAAGACCTTCGAGGCGGAGTGTTGCGGAAGGATCTGGAAGACTTGGCCAAAACCCTGGATATCGATCTAAACCAGCCGATTGCCAAGTTATCTTCCGGGATGAAACGCAAAGTAGCGTTATTACAGGTGCTCGCTCCCCATTCCCCGCTAATGATTTTGGACGAGCCGACCAACACGCTCGACCCCAGCATGCGGGATGAGTTACTGGTGCAGCTTTCTCGAGCCAGGGAACAGGGGCAAGCCGTTCTGTTTTCTTCGCATGTCCTCAGTGAGGTGGAACGGATTTGTGACCGCGTAGGCATTCTTCGCAAAGGAAAGCTGGTGCATCTCCTTGACATGGCGAATCTCAGCCAAGGGCGCCGGATCAGTTTTGACCTTGAAGGAGACCTCAATCAAGTACCGGATTTCCCCGGCCTGATTGACCTCCAACGCCAACAGCATCATATGATTCTGGAATACGATGGAGAGATGTCCCCGTTGCTCCGCTGGCTAGCCGATTACCCGGTGAAGAACTTAAAAGTGGAATCCCTTGGACTAACCTCCATTTACAAGCACTACCACGGAACAGAGGCATGATTCTTGTTTTAATCCGCAAGTTCCTTAGGGATATTTGGATCCCTCTTGTCGTTGTCGCACTCTTGCTTTTGGCTTTTGAGTGCCTGTGGGCTCGAGTAGCGCATCGCATTTGCGGAGAAATTCTACCATCACTGACCGAGATCGTGAAAAAGCAAGCCCAAGGTCCGGGCGGCGGTATTCCCACGCAAATGTTTGGCGATCCTTTTAAGATGTACCGGGAGATACAGGGAATCCTTTTGGAGGGACCCGGAAAGATCATCCAAGCCATGGTAGGCGGTGAATCGATCGACCTGTTCCGGGCGTTAGACCTCATGTCGGTTGGTTTCGTTCACCCGCTGGCACAAACCATCTTGTGTATTTGGGCAATCGGCAGAGCTGCAGGTGCCATCACTGGAGAACTGGACCGGGGCACCATGGAGTTGCTGTTGGCACAGCCAATACCGCGCAGAAGTATCGTTCTAGCCCACTTTTGTTTGGACCTCATCACCATTCCGATCCTCTGTCTTTGCATGTGGACAGGAATTAGCCTGGGAGCTTGGCTCATGGGCATGACGGAAGATCCCACGAGCAAAATGTATGTTAATCCATTGAGGTTCGGCCCGGCGTTGATTAACACAGGGGCGTTGGTGTTTTCGATCACAGGGTATACTCTGTGGATTTCCTCGATGGGAAGATTTCGTGGCCGCGTATTGGGGACTGCTGTTCTTGTGTCTTTGTTGCAATTCCTAATCAATGTGATTGGTCAGATTTGGGATGCATTGAGCCCGCTTCGCCCGTTTACGGTCTTCTATTATTATCAACCTCAACCCATTATTTTAAACGACACGTGGATGAGCGACGGCGAAGTCTGGTTTCGGATTGGAGTATTGCTGAGCGTGGGATTGATTGGATATTCGTTGGCGTTGTGGAGATTTTGCAAACGGGATCTTCCTGCACCTCTATGATCTTTGTTCTGGATGGAATACTTCCAGGTTCTTCCATGCTCAGGTCTATGATAATTGAAGATTCCCTAAATCCAGTGGGACACACCCGACATCCGGATAGCTCTTGCCTCTTGGGACGACTTCCATTATGACCACCACCTCGGGATTCCTCCGCAACAAACTTCAACTTGGGTAGCATTCGAGTCGAGTATCAAGGATGGACAAATTGCAAAAGTTAGCCGGTTTCCTACCTATGGCTTTTCTTGTTGGCTTGCTTGCGCTGCCCGGCTGCCAATTCTTGAAGTTGTTGAATATTGCTCCGCCCGAGGAATTGGAAAAACAAGCACTGGAGGATTTTCCGGCCAAGTGCGAACATCGCTTGGGGCCTTATTTATTTATTGCCGATTTCCCCATCGATCGTAACCTTCCCCTCTTCCAGGAACTAGCGGGTTTACGCAACCAGGTTTACCGGGAATTAAAACTCCCACCATCCGAGAAGATGATATATGTGTACTTGTTTGAAAATCGCCGGCGTTACGAAGAATTCATGGGGATCCATTATCCGAATCTTCCTAAGCGCCGGGCTTTCTTTGTGGCGCAACCGCGACCTATTGGTGGAACCGAAGATTTGATGGTTTTCACCTATTGGGGAGACAAGATCAAACAAGATCTGCGGCATGAATTAACGCATGCTTTGTTGCACAGCGTGCTTTTGGACGTGCCATTGTGGTTGGACGAGGGCTTGGCAGAATATTTCGAAACGCCGAAAAACTGGCGAGGGGTGAATTACAAACACCTCAAACAAATCCGCCTGGCCGCCAATGCTCCTTTTCAACCCAATATGGAACGGCTGGAATCCCTTACCGAGGTGGATCAAATGTCCCCTTCGGAATATCGAGAATCCTGGGGTTGGGTCCACTTTATGCTTCGCGGCAATCCCAATGCCCGCCAGGTTTTACTGAGCTATCTGCATGAACTGCAGACGAACAAACAACCGGCTCCTCTTCATCAGCGACTTCGAGGAGTCGTCCCGGACTTAGATGGGGCATTCGCCAATCATTTAAATCGCCTGGAAAGTGCTCCGGCGCCGGGTGTTGCTTCCTTCCAATAACACCTCTTTCGGCCCGTAGGATATTCTTCGTAAAATAACAGTGTGAGATAATTAACGGCCCCCCAACCAAGGCTGCACTTTGAAATTCCTCATCACGGCTGGAAATACGCTGGTTCCTATCGACCAAGTCCGGGGCATCACCAATATTTTTTCCGGACGAACGGGGACGCAAATTGCTTTGCATGCCTACCAACAGGGGCATGAAATCATCTTGCTGACTTCAAAACCGGAAGTGGTTCATCAGTTTCAACCTTACCCGGAATCCCTTTCCAATCGTTGGAAACTGGCGGAGTTTCAAACCTTCGAAGACCTCCACAAGCGCATGAAAGATTGCATCCTTCAGCATAGCCCTGATGTCATTGTGCACAGTGCTGCCGTGAGTGATTACCAACCGGTTGGCATCTATTCTCCAGCCAAGGCCACTGCGTTTGACGAGCAACATATGGAATGGAAATCGGAAAGTAGCTCACCGCCAAGCCTGATCGATGTTCAAGGGGGGAAGGTAAAAAGCTCCAATCCGGAGCTATGGTTGCGGTTGGTCCCGACCCCGAAGCTGGTGGACTTGATTCGAAGCGAGTGGCGCTTTCAAGGAATCCTGGTGAAATTCAAATTGGAAGTCGGCATTGATGCGAAGCAACTTTTGGAAATCGCCGAAGATTCCCGGCGACAATCACAAGCCGATATAATAGTCGCCAATACTTTGGAAGAAGCCAAAAAGTGGGCGTATATTGGTTCGGGAAACCGGGAATGTCAAAAGATAACCCGAGAGGATTTGCCCAAAAGGTTATTGGAAGAAATAAGAACCATAGCAGCGGAGGGATGCAGTGGCTAAGGTTTTGTTAGGCGTAACCGGTTCTGTTGCTGCAATCAAGACTCCGGAGTTGTTCCGTCAACTTGAGGTATCAGGTCATTCGGTAAAAGTTGTAGCTACGAGTCCGGCCCTTTATTTTTTTGACCCCTTGGAATTAACCCAGACTAAAGAACGCGACCCTGAGGTAATAGTTTTGGACGAAGATGAATGGCCGGGGCGGGAAAAAGGAAATCGTTATCAACGCTCGGATGAGGTTTTGCACATTGAATTGCGGCGGTGGGCAGATTTGTTGGTGGTCGCTCCCTTGGATGCCAACACGTTAGCCAAGTTCGCCAATGGCATGGCCGACAATTGTCTGACCTGTGTGTACCGGGCTTGGGACGAAAGCCGGCCCATCCTTTTGGCCCCTGCCATGAACACCATGATGTGGGAGAAACCGGTAACGTCGCGATTGTTCCGGCAACTCGGCGAAGACCTAGGGATGAACTTTCCCCCCTCCGTTAGGGAACCGCTTCAGATAGTGGAGATGATTAATAAGAAACAAAGTCCACTCCGCATTGTGCCTCCCCAGGTTAAGAAGTTAGCCTGTGAAGATGTCGGCATTGGTGCTATGGGAGAGGTTTCGGAGATAACCACAGAGGTAAACATATTACTCTCGGAAAATTAGCCTCAGGCCATCACAATTCCACCGTCAATATTAATCCCCTGCCCCGTAACCATCCGGGCCGCATCGCTGGCGAGATACACTGCCAAAGGGGCGATGTCCTCAGGTTCAAGCCGTTTGCCAATCGGTGTCATGCTTGCCTCCTGTTCCGCAAAGCTGATTCCTTTGCGGTTGGCGTCATATTGAATGCGGCGGTCGTTCATCACGGTCCGCACGGGTCCCGGGCAAATGGCGTTGACGGTAATTCCATTGCGGGCGACCTCCAGAGCCAAGGTTTTCGTCAATCCCAGCAGACCATGTTTGCTGGCGGCATAGGCGGCACCATGAAAACTGGGAATCTTGCCGTTGATCGAGGCGATATTAATAATGCGGCCGCTGTTCTTGGCCAGCATGTCCGGCAAGACGCCTTTACACAATAGGTAGGGAATCGTGAGGTTCACTCGGAGGGATTGCTCCCAAAATTCATCGTCAAACTCCAATACCGGCTTGGGATCGGAGCTGCTCCCCAAGCCGGCGTTATTTACCAGAATGTCCACCGGCCCATAATTTTCGCGAACGGATTGAAGTATTTTCGTTGGAAACTCGGGCTCCAACACATCCGCTGTAAAGGCAATTGCCTGACCCCCATCTTCTTTTATTTCCTTGACGAGGGTTTCCAATTCGGTGGTGGTCCGCGAAGTAACCACCACTTTGGCTCCGACCTGTGCAAACGCCACAGCGATAGCCCGGCCGATACCTCGGCCTCCCCCGGTAATTAACGCCACGCGATCTTTGAGAATTGCCATGGTAGAACCTTCAATGTATTCTGATTGAAATTCG
>CAZPPD010000457.1:0-5301 GCA_964588185.1 uncultured Alcaligenaceae bacterium
GTTGCCGTCACGGAGATTTTTGCTTGCGGTAACTTGGAAAGGGGACGAATCCCGGTAATGCGGCGAACTTCCGCCAATGCCTTTCCTTTTTCTTGCCATAATTGCTTGCGTTTGTCGGCGAATTTTGCAAACACTTGCGAGTTTAAATCCATCACGGAAATTGCACCCGGCATTTGCTGAACTTGACCATCAGGTGTGCATTGAAGCTGCGGTCTCGAGAAAACCTCTTGCGCCGGTTCCGTGATAGCATCTTCCACTTTGATTAACCACCGCCGCATCCAACGCACAGCGGCTTCCCGAAGCGGTTGGGAAAAACCATGTTTGTGGTCCGCTTCCACAATGCTAATTCGTTCGCTGTGGCCAAGTTTAGTGTAAAAGCGATTAGCTTCGCGATAAACTCTCCAGGTTCCTTCAATGGGGACAAAATCTTTCGTGGCGGCACAAATCAAAGCCGGACGCGGGGCGTGAAGGTGAAAGTAATCCACATGTTCCAGACCAAGTGCCATTTGGCCGAAGATATTTTGCTCGGCATCCCCCGGCCCAATGGTCCGGACTTTGTGGTTGAGGTTAATTACTGCACATCCCGGAGCAGCAGCAAAAATCCGGTCATCCAAGGCCATTAGGTAGGCGGTCAGAGTTCCGCCCCCGGAGTTTCCTGTACAACCGATTCGTTTAGAATCAATCTCCTTGCGACTGGCGAGGTAATCTATAGCCCGCATTCCGTCCCAAATGCGGTAGGTAGCCGTGTTACGGCCTACCAGAATGGAGCCCACTCCGACCAAGGAATGTTCAGTCGTCGAATTATATGTAGGTCTGCCGTTGGAGTTTAAAAGTTGATAACGTTCCCCTTGGCCGATGGGGTCATAACAGAGTGCAGCAATCCCGTTCCTCGCCAATAAAATACAAACCCGCTGATAAGAGGAGTTCGCTTTGCCAGCGAAACTATGGCCGCAGGGAACCAGAACTGCAGGGAATGGTGGTTCGCTTTTCGGCAGATAAAGATTGGCTGTAACATAATGTTTGGGCCGGCTTTCGAAAATGATGTTTTCCACCCTAAAATCAAAGCCATTCAGTTTTCCAACAATTTTGGCGTTTAATGGAGAGCGTTTTGGAAAACCGCCTAGTTGTTGGAGGAAGATTTTCTGCAATCGATCGCGGTAAGATTTGAAATCCTCCTTGGTTTTCAAGTTCTCGAAAACCATTCGCCTTTTCTCCGCAGCTCGAGCTGATAACCCTAGGAGATAGCGGCGCATCATCTGCGACGTGGGACCATTTTCGGTTTTTAACGGCAGCACGCGCAAATCATCAGTTTGCTGAGCAATTATCGGTTGCGTGGGTAAGAAAAACAGAAGAAGGCTGAGAGCTAATCTGCTGACCATTGCATCAGCTCCTTGTGGTGGGAATTGTAATTGCTATGCCCCTGCCGGTGGTGTACCTTTCCCTTCCTTAATGTATTGGGCCCGCCTTCGTTCATATTCTTCTGACGAGATTTGATCGAGGTCCGTCTCACTGCCATCCCTGACCGAATGAAAGATCTGCTTCAGAAAAGGAATGCACCAGCCACAACCGGTACCCGCCCCGCCGCACTCCGAAAGCTGACTCGGTACTCTGGGATTCTCCAGACGAACATATTTCACCAGCTTTTGGCGGTAAACATGAAAACAATAGCAAACTTTTTGGTCGGAACTCATTCCTGGCTCAATAGAAGGTATAATTAGTTAGGAATATTGATTGTAAACAAATACCGGACCGGTGGGGAACGTTGTTTGCCAACTCGCAGTCTCTTCCAAGATCTACTCTCCTATATGAGGCAATAAATGAATGGCCATTTCATTTTGTGTGGTCTAGGGCGGATCGGTACCCGAGTTTTGTCGTTTCTTCGAGAAACCGGTGCGAAAGTTGTTGTGATTGATTCTCGTGACCCAAACCCGGAAGCCTTAAAAGCCGGCAAATTCATTCGCGGTGATTGCCGGCAACAAGCAGTCCTGGAAGAAGCCGGCATTGCCACCGCAAAAGGGGTGTTAATCCTAACCAGCGAGGATTTGGTCAATCTCTCCTGCACCTTGATGGCCCGAAAGCTAAATCCGGAAATTCGCATCATCGCTCGCATGTTTAATCAGGAATTGATTTCCCGTCTCGGATCCGCGGCCAGAAATGTGACTGCCATGAGTACCTCAGCATTGGCGGCACCTTTGTTAGCTATCATCGGCAAGACCGGCGGAGCCTTAGGCGGCTTTTCCCTTCCGGACAACACCCGTTTGCACGTGGCGGAACAATTGATTCGAGCTACCTCTCCGGTCCGGGGGCAGACCTTGTCGCGGGCGATTTCTTTGCACGACATCCTGATCGTTGGACATTGCCCCAAAGGCAAACAGTACCAGTTCCTCAACCAGATGTATCAAGACGAAGAATTGCAACCCGGTGACCGAATCATTGTGGTGGGGGAGCCGGTTCAGATTCCCGGTCTTCGCAGTGATAAAGCTGATTTATCGAGCATTCCTTTGCTGGCCAGTTTTGTCCGCCGCTATACCCGAGTGCTTTTCCGAACAATCTCGGGAATCAATCTGCCGGTCAAGATTTGTACGGCTTTATTGTTACTCGTGGTGATAGGAAGCACCTTGGTTTTTCATCTCACCATGAACTTATCCGTCCCCGACGGGCTTTACCGAACCATTAGCGTCATGGCAACTATGGCGGACATGGGCTCCAAGGAACTGGAGCCCAATGGCTGGCAAAAGGTGTTTCTGAGTTTATTGAGATTGTCCGGCGCAGCATTGATTGCCGCTTTTACCGCCATTTTAACGAACTACCTGGTCCGAGCGCAACTCAAAGGTGCCCTGGAGATTCGCCGCATCCCGGAGAAAGGTCACTTTGTTATCTGCGGCTTAGGAAATGTAGGCTTTCGCTTGGTTCAGGAACTTCTCCGCGATGGGGAGAAGGTAGTGGTAATTGAAATGGCTTCGGAGAACTCGTTTGCCAGGACCGCTCGCCGGCAAGGAGCTGCAGTTCTGGAAGGGGATGCAACAGTACCGGAAGTCCTCAAAGAAGCGAAGATTACTCATGCCCGTGCAGTTATCGTTGCGACGAACGATGATCTGGTGAACCTCAAAATCGCCTTGCTGGCCCGGGAACTCAACGCCGAACAACGAGTGGTGGTACGATTGGCGGATTCATCCTTGGCACAAATTCTGCGCGAAGAAGCGGATATTCGCTTGGCTCTCTCCATCCCCGACTTAGCCGCTCCGGCGTTTGTCGCGGCTCTCTTCGGGGATCGAGTACACAGTGTCTTTTACGTGGAAGGCCGCATGTTGGCGGTCGTCGATATCGTTGCCCGCTCGGGGGACATCCATTTGCACGATCAACCGGTTAGAGCGTTGGCGATTGATTACAACTTACAACCCGTTTGCCTGAGAAATGCCGAAGGGGAAATTAGGGAGCGTCCTTTGAATGGACGCCTGGAAGAAGGCGGCTGTTTGACTGCGATTGTGGACTTGTTGGATTTGCAACGCCTCCTCCAGCGAGGACAACTGCCGCAGAAATATGGCGTTGTAGTGGAACGATTTCCTTTGCCGGCTCGAGGATTTGTTATGCAACTCCTGCGGACTTATCTGCAGTTGTCGGCAGAAGAAGCCGAAGAAAAAATTGACCAACTGCCGTGTCGGATCGCTGGCAAGTTGACCCAGGGCAATGCAGAAGATCTCCTTTATTGGCTGCATCGGGAAAAGGTGTCGGCCCATTTAGTAGAGGAGAAAGAGGAGATTCCCGTCAGCGTTAATTAGAACTACGGAAGGACAAAGGAAGTTACTTTCCAGATCAAAATTGTCCCGGAAAAACAATAGTCACCGACTTCCCAAATCTCTTGGAAAACTATCCGGTTCTTTCTTTGACCTCCCTTTCATCCGTTGATATTATCTTTGGATGCTATTCCCAGCTTCCAACAATTATCGGTAACTGAGGATGATGATGTCGACCCACGTTGGGCATCACATTGTTTACTTTAAACGGTTTCGGATGGAGATCGACTTGGAGAATTCTCCGGCGGTACCGGCTCTTCCTGATGGATTCTTTTGGGTCACTTGGGATGCTTCCTCTTTGGATCAACACGCGGAAGTTAAATACCGCAGTTTTGTCCAGGAAATTGATGCGGCCATATTCCCGAACCTTGGGGAAATGGAAGGGTGCCGAAATATAATGTCGGAAATCTCCTGCCGCCCCGGATTTCGCCCGGAGGCCACTTGGCTTATCAGTTCCAATTTCGGACACTGTGCCACCGTTCAAGGAGTAAGTGACCGAACTGGTCTGGGGTCGATTCAAAACCTGGGAGTGGTTCCCCTCTTTCGAGGAAAAGGCTTGGGATCGGCATTGCTGCTCAAGGCATTGGAGGGGTTTCGCAGAGCCGGGTTGGGGCGGGCGTTTTTGGAAGTGACTGCCCAAAATGAAGGAGCCTTGCGAATTTACCGGCGACTGGGATTTCGTCGCTGCAAGACCATTTACAAAGCCGTCGATACTTTGGCATCAAAAAAGCAATTTCCGCAAAGAAAACAGATCCTGTCTTTGTAGTATATAATAACAAGATATTATTGTTTCCTCATTGGCCCACCAGTTAACCTGGTGGGTTTGCAGTTAATACTGAAGATTTGAGAGGAGCCGACGTGCCGCAGGAAGTCCACCATCATGTTTTCGACAACGGAATGACTCTTCTCCTGGAACGGATGGACTATGTTCGTTCAGCAGCGGTCAATTTCCTCATCCCCGCCGGTTTTGTTTATGATCCCCCGGAAAGTTTGGGGATGGCTTCGGTGCTTTCCGAATGGATTACCCGCGGGGCAGGGGAACGCAATAGTCGGGAATTAACTTTGGCGTTGGATAATCTGGGTCTGGATCACAGCGAGAGCGTCGGTTCATTACATACCCGTTTCTGGGGAGCAACTCTGGCCAGCAATCTACCACCGGCATTAGAGTTTTACGCCGATATTATTCGACGCCCGCGCCTGCCGGATGAGGAGATTGACCCGGTCAGAGCCTTGGCATTACAGGAAATCGAAGCTCTGGAAGATGAGCCCAGACAGAAAGTAATAATCGAGCTTCGCCGCCGCCATTTTCAGTACCCCTTACGCCGAGATTATCGCAGAACCGTGGAAGGCATAATGCACCTCAATGCGGAAAAAACCAGCAAGCATAATCAACAGCTTTTCCAGCCAAATGGCATCATCGTTTCCGTTGCCGGCAATGTGGAATGGGAGCCCATACGCAATCAGATCGAGAAGCTGTTTGGTGATTGGAAGGGAACGGATTTGCCGA
>CAZPPD010000458.1:0-5300 GCA_964588185.1 uncultured Alcaligenaceae bacterium
TGCTGGGGCTGCAGGGCTTGAGTTTCGCGAATCAAGCGGCCAAAGGCACTGACCAGGTCCCATAATTCCACTGGGCGAATGGGTTGGCGGTCCAGAGATGGGGTGGAAGGTTGATCGACCGGTTTCCGCGGAATCCGCAGCATTTGTTGTTCGGCTTGCTCGTCCAAGACACGAGCGGCATCCTTGAATTTCTTGTACTGGATGAGCTGCTTCACCAACTCCATGCGCGGATCGGGCTCATCCGTTTGAATTTCCTCATTGCGCGGGAGCAGGAGTTTGCTTTTGATCTCCATCAAGGTGCCGGCCATCACCAGGAACTCTCCGGCCAACTCCACATCAATCATTTCAATGACATTGAGATAACTACGGAATTGTTCTGTGATTTTGGCGATGGGAATGTCGCAAATGTCAACTTCGTTTTTTTTGACCAGGAAAAGCAGCAAATCCAACGGGCCGCGAAAGACTTCCAGGTCGATCTGGTAATCCATTATTCAGTTTTCAGTTCTCAGTTTTCGGTTAATCAACAGCAAATCCTTTTGCCTGTATCAATTTTGCTTGGTTTCACCATTGCCCTTTATGGTTTTTTCCTGGGCCAACCTCGCTTCCTGCGAATCAATCAACCCATCCCGGTCATTGTCCAGGCGACGAAAATGTTCCGGGGTTCCCAAGAATTCTCGTTGGGAAACATCTCCATCCCCGTTGACATCCATCTTTGCAAACCAGGATGGTCTTCTTCTAGGAGAGGTAGGGCGTGGGTTCTGATAAATCCTTTGCAGCCGATTGGAATTTGTACTTTGGGTTCCTTCTGCAAAAGCGATGACAAATTGCCGGGCAAATTCTCCGGGGGACAGGAATCCATCCCGGTCCGCGTCAAAGGGTTCCAAATTTTTCCAGGCATACAAGCGTTCTCGAAGGGAAATTTGCCGATCCCGGTTCTCATCCAACAACTGGAACAATCGCCCGGATTGTTCATGGATGCGGAGACTGACAAAACTCTTCCGGGCTTGTTCTTGGAGATCCGAAAAAGAACGGATTTCTTTTTCAGTTATCTTGTCATCATTGTTTTGATCCAACAAAGAAAACTGGGAAAACAAGAACCGCAAGCGCGGGGTCGCCAAATCCTGTTTCCTTAGAAACGGCTTGTTCTTGGGGTTGGCAATCCGGTATTGCTGCAAAAAAATCTTCGATGCCATGGATGTCCGCATCATGGCGGTGGCCGAAGGAAGGGATTGGACGGATAGCTTGGCGTCTTTCGTCAACAAATGAAAAGTACTTTTATTTTTGCTCTGGGCTGTCTTTGGAGACCCTTTGGGTATTTCGCCGGGCTCTACCTCTGCCGTAGAGCCCACGCGGATTTGCAATGACATTGGTGTGGTTTGTTCCAGCCACAGGGCCAATTCATTCGCCTGCAAAGCATTGTTCTGATCGGCATCCAATTTGTTGAATTCCTTTTCGGTCAAAGCAATTTCCCGATGATTCAAAGCCAAATCTTTATTCTGATCATATTTGGAAAGCAACAGGGCTGCTAGCTGGGATCTTTTGCGGCCGCTTTTTATTAGGAGGAACTCCAAAGGCAGGCTGGACCTGTTTTGCACAATGGTGGTTGGCCTCGTCCTGATTTGATATCCCTCACCCACTCCGCCAAATAATTCTGCTTGGCTGATCATTTCATTATCATCCAAGTCTTTTTTCGATAATGCTTCGAGGCCATTTTGCACTTCCTTTTGCGAAAGTTTACCATCCGCATCATTATCCAACAGCTTCAGCAATGCCTGATCCGAAGGAGAACGGTTCGTTGGTTGCCGGTAGTTTTGGGAGGACAAAGCAATCGGCGTTAGACCGTTTTTCGCAAAATACTCGACCAAATCATCCACTGTAATCTTCTGCGTGACATTCTTACCAAAACTCTCGATCGAGGTTTTCCGGTTCCCCTGGCGATAGATGAACCCGCGGCTTAGTAAGGTTTTGAACATAGCAGCCGTGGGCATGTCCCTGATTTCTAAAGCATTTAGTTGCTTGTCGCCATCCCTGTCTAAAAACTCAACCCACTTGGTCAAATAATTCTTCCAAGTTTCAGCGGCAGACTTGGCGTTAATTTCCACCTGAAACTGAAAAAGAATCGGACGGTTCTTCCCGAAGAATACCACGGTGGTTTGCTCAGCGGAGTTTTCCCGGCTAGCCGCGATGGACGGGACCAAAATGCCGGTAGCCAAGGCGATCAATAGGTATTTCATGCCAAGATCTCCTGAATGGATTCCGCCGCCGGATCAACCAGGCGAATGGGACGGCTTACGTTGGACATGTTTTGCCGGCGGGGGTTGACTCCAAGGGCACGGCACACGGTGGCCAACAAATCCGGGACAGAGGTTGCCCGTTCGCCTAATACCCGAGTGCCATCTGCACTAGTAGCCCCATGAACAGTTCCGCCGCAGATACCGCCGCCCGCAAGGACCGTGGACCAGGCTTGCGGATAATGGTCGCGGCCGGTGTTGCGGTTGATCCTCGGCGTCCGCCCAAACTCCCCCATCCACACGATCGTAGTTGTGTCCAATAATCCCCGGCTGCGCAAATCGCCCATCAGGCTGGCCCATGCCGGGTCGAGCACATTGCAAAGCCGTTCCACATTGGCGAAGTTATTGCTGTGGGTGTCCCATCCCAAAGCATTGCCGGCATAACCACTCAGGGTTACCTCAACAAAAGGAACTCCCCGTTCAACCAGCCGGCGAGCCAACAGGCATCCCTGGCCAAAAAGATTTCGCCCGTATCGATCCCGGGTTCGGCTGGGCTCTTCATCCAGATTAAAAGCATTAGCGGCTTCCGTTCGCATCAAGCGGACTGCTCTCTCATAAGCCGTCTGATGGCTGCGGGCGGGAACGTCGGGATGGCGGCTAACGAAATCCCGTTCCATCTGTTGCAGAATATCAATGCGGGAATTGGTTTGTGGGGCTGGAATTCCTTCCGGAGGAGCCAAGTCCTGTACGCGCAAAGCCGTTTCATAATCGGTGTTTTGTCCTTGTTGGGCGACAAAAGGCCGAACATTATCGCCAACCAACAAGGGAGCAAATTGAGGCCCGAGAAACCCCGATCCAAAAGCGGCAGGATTAAAGCGGCGATAAGGAGCGATGCTGACAAAGTTCGGCAAGGGCGCGTTTTCCGAGCCAAGCTCCTTCGAAAGATAGGAGCCCATTGTCGGGTACTGAATCGCCCCTTGGGGCAAATAGCCGGTGCGAAGATAGTAAGTGGCCCTTCCATGATCCCCTTCGCGCGAAGACATAGATCGGATAATTGACATTTTGTCCATTTGCCGGGCTACTTGAGGAAGATGCTCGCAAATCTGAATTCCCGGAACATTGGTTTGGATCGGCCGGAAGGAGCCGCCATTGGCATGATCCGGTTTCATATCAAATGTATCCGTTTGCGAGGGCCCGCCCGACATCCACAACAAGATGCAAGCCCGTCGCCGCTGCGGGTTGTTGGAAGTGGCCGCTGCCAATCGTTCCAGCCAGCCGGACATGGAATACCCAATGACTCCGCTGCCGGCTAAAGTTAACAACTCGCGCCGTGAAAGCGGGCTCTCAAAATCTCCGCGACGATTCTTCGTTGTCATAACAGGGTCCTCGTGGAAATGAGGGATATGGATTTTTTGTGATTGCTAACCTTTCGCAAGCCCGGGTGCTGCGAAGATCAATGATTTAACATGAACTCCGAAGAATTCAGCAGGGCCCAAAAAACGTCCGCTAATGCCGCCTGAGAATTATTTTGCGGGCCGCCGTTTTCAACATACTTTGTCAGCCGGGCCATTTCGTCTTCCCGGGGATATCGAGACAGCGTTGCCAGGAACAACGTCTCAATTCTCTCCTTGTCACTAAAGAATGGTCCAGCCAGCACCGCTCCCAAGGTCCGGCTTTTTTCCAAGCTGGTAGCGTCAGAAATAAACTTGCCGTTCATCAAGGTCAGTGCTTGCAGAATGGAGGTTTGACTTTCCGTCGGATTATCTTGACTGGCAAACTTCAATAAAAATTGGGATCTCACCGAATTGACATTGCGGAAAACAACTCCATTGCGATACGTTCCCTGCGGCTCTTGAAACCCAGTGGCGAGGGCCAAGCTGTCAAACAACTGTTCCGGATTCAGACCCCGAACTGCCATGCGAGGGAAGAACCGCGGGTCCGTTTGGCTCGTGTCCGTTTTTTCACTGGTGCGTTGATAGGTTTTGCTGAGTGTGATTGCCCGGAGTATATACTTCACATCAAATTGATGAGCGATAAATTGCCGCGACAGTTCTGCCAATAATTCCGGATGACTTGGAGGGTTCTCCTTTGTGGGTTCATCGTCAACCGGATCCACCAAACCGATGCCGAAACAATGAGCCCATAAGCGGTTCACCGCCGTACGGGCAAAGTAGGGGTTCTCCGGAGAAGTGATCCAATCGGCGATCACCGTCCGGGGATTCATATCCTTGTTCCAGACAGGTGTTGTTCCGTCCAAAAACTTGGCATATACGGTCTTGCTGGTTCCGGGAATGGTCAGGGTTCGCAAATTGACATTGAGGTTAACCGGTTGCCGTTGGCGAATTCCCACGCGGCCCCGGGAGCGTTGAAGGTTGGCAAAAAAGGCCGCGTATTCCCAAAACTGCTGCCGTTTCCACGAAGCAAAAGGATGGTCGTGGCATTGAGCGCATTCAAGCCGGACTCCGAGAAAAATGCGGCTGGTTGCCGCCGCCACATTTTCCGGTTTCATCTCATTGGCTAAATAGAAGCCCGACACCCCATTGTTTGTGGAATATCCATAGGGATTGCGGGTCCTGTCCGGTGGGGTAGAAGGTCTGAGTAGCTGCTGTACCATATTGTCATAACCAACATTGGCCTGCACTTTCTGAGTGAGCCATTGCTGAAAAGAGTTGGCATAAAACCGGGCCCGCTGGTCATTCTGTTGCGGAACCATAATCCGCCGCCAGGTATTACTCATGTGCGAAACATACTGCGGGCCAGCCAACAACTTCTCGATTATTTTTGTTCGCTTATTGGGAGAAGAGTCTTCCAAGAATTGCCGGACATTCCAAACCCTTGGGATTCTTCCGGTCAAATCCAAGGATATTCGCCGAAGAAATTCGGCGTCACCGGCCATGGGAGCCGGTTTGATATTATTTTCCTGCCATTTGGCCGCGATCTGCCGGTCGATGAATTCCGCAAGTTCCACCGCTGAAAGCACTTTTCCGCTTGAGGTTTCTTCTCCAAAGCAAAAGGAAGGAAACATTAAAATGGACGATAATGCGACCAGAAACAAGCATCGCCTCATGG
>CAZPPD010000459.1:0-5260 GCA_964588185.1 uncultured Alcaligenaceae bacterium
GGCCAATTGGTGCCGTTGGTCGAGGCCAATCCAGTGGAAGAATTATTTGGGTAAAAATACCTCGTGAAACCAGCTTAATGAACTAAATTTCCATTCCTGATTTCACCGGAAAAGTCGTATAATTCACTTTAATGACTTTTTGCTACCCTCCCAGTAGGTCGTTGCGACCATTCTTCAGAATCATCAACATCGAGGATTTTCCTATGCCGCGGTTGAAATACCGATACCTTATTTTTTCCCTCTCTTTAGCGCTTCTATTACTTTCATCGGCCCGACTGCCTGCACAGAACGTACAGCAGGAAGAAAAGCTGGCCATTTTAAAAGGCGACCGTATCAGCATCCTCGGCAACACCTTGGCCGACCGCATGCAGCACGACGGTTGGTTGGAGACCTACTTTCAAAGCCGATTCCCCAAAACGAACTTGGCGTTCCGCAATCTTGGTTTCTCCGGGGATGAGATTGATCTTCGCTTGCGGTCCAGAAACTTCGGCAGCCCGGATGAATGGCTCAGTAAGACCAAAACCGATGTGATTTTTGCCTTCTTCGGCTACAACGAATCCTTTGCCGGTAAAGAGGGATTACAGTCCTTCCGAAATGACCTTGAAAGCTTCATCAAAAAGACCTTGGCAAGAAAATACAATGGCGAATCCTCTCCGCGCTTGGTTCTGTTCAGCCCCATTGCTTATGAAGATTTGCAGAATCCAAACCTTCCGGACGGCAAAGAACTCAATCAGCGTTTAGCACTTTACGCGTCCGCCATGGCAGATGTTGCCAAGGAAAACCGGATTCATTTCGTTGATTTGTTTTCCATCTCCCAAAAGCTCTATGCCGATTCCAAGAAGCCGCTCACCATCAACGGCATTCATTTAAATACCACCGGCAATGAAGAAATTGCTCGTGCCATTGATCAGGCATTATTCAAGGAACAGCCGGAGCGTTCCACCGAACGGATGGAAAAAATCCGCCAAGCGGTTAAAGAGCGCAACTTCTACTGGTTTAATCGCTACCGCACGGTGGATGGTTATTCCATCTATGGCGGCCGAGCCGGACTGCGTTTCGTGAAAGGGCAAACCAACCGCGTGGTTATGCAGCGGGAAATGGAAATCCTGGATGTGATGACGGCCAACCGGGACAAAAAGATTTGGGCCGTGGCTCAAGGAAATGATAATTACAAAGTCGATGACAGCAACACTCCCCCTTTCATTCCCGTGGTTACCAATCGCCCCGGAAAAGGACCCGGCGGAAAACATCTGTTCTTGGGCAGCGAAGAAGCCATCAAGAAAATGAGCGTTCCCAAAGGGATGAAGGTAACTTTGTTCGCCGGCGAAGAGGAGTTCCCCGAGCTGGTCAACCCCGTGCAGATGGCTTTCGACACCAAGGGCCGCCTGTGGGTAGCTGCCTGGCCCACCTATCCCCACTGGAAGCCAAAGAATCCCATGAATGACAAGCTCCTCATTTTCGAGGACACCAACGGAGACGGCAAAGCGGACAAGATGAAAGTCTTCGCCGATGACTTGCACAATCCGACCGGCTTTGAATTCTGGAACGGCGGTGTTTTGGTGGCTCATGCCCCGGATGTCTTTTTCCTGAAAGATACCGATGGTGATGACAAATATGATGTCAAAGTGCGCGTGCTGAGCGGCATTGATTCGGCGGACACCCACCACACGGCCAATAGCTTTACTTTTGATCCGGGCGGGGCTTTGTACTTCCAGGAAGGCACTTTCCACCACACCCAAGTCGAAACGCCTTGGCGAAAAACAGTGCGGAGTGCAAATGCCGGGGTCTTCCGCTATGAACCTCGAAGTCATAAGTTTGGCGTCTATGTTAATTTTGGCTTTGCCAACCCACATGGCCACGTATTTGATCGCTGGGGCCAGGACATTGTCATCGATGGAACCGGAGCAGTTCCTTATCACGGCACATTGTTCTCCGGCCAAACTGTTGGTTATCGCCAGCGTCATTCCCGGCCGCCTACCGTCTACAAACGGAAAACCCGGCCATGTCCGGGCTTGGAGATCCTTTCCAGCCGCCATTTCCCCAAAGAATTTCAAGGGAATCTGTTGGTGCCCAATGTGATCGGCTTCCTTGGGATTCTCCGCTACAAATTGGAAGACCGGGGAGCCAGCTTTGTCGGCATCGAGCAAGACCCCATCCTGAAATCTACGGACCCGAACTTCCGGCCGGCGGACCTGGAAGTCGGTCCCGATGGTGCCATTTACTTCACCGATTGGCAAAACCCCATCATCGGCCACATGCAACACAATCTTCGTGACCCCAGCCGGGATACAACGCATGGGCGGATTTACAAGATCACTAATTCCAATCGTACTCTGCTGAAGGAACCCAAAATTGACGGGGCTTCGATTGACGATCTCCTCGAGTTGTTGAAAGAACCCGAAGACCGAACCCGCTACCGGACTCGGATTGAGCTGACCGAACGCGACACCAGGGAAGTTATCCCGGCAATCAACCGCTGGGTGAAAACGTTGAATCTCAAGGATGCCGAATATGAACATCACCTCATGGAAGCATTGTGGCTGCATCAGAACCATAACGTGGTAAACCAGCTGCTGCTAAAACGAATGCAACGCTCCAGTGACTTCCGCGCTCGGGCAGCAGCAACTCGAGTTCTCTGCTATTGGCGGGATCGAGTCAAAAATCCATTGGCCCTTCTGCAACGCCAGATTAACGATTCCCATCCCCGGGTACGCTTGGAAGCAATCCGGGCTCTGAGTTTCTTCCATGACGAGAAAGCATTAGCAGTTGCCGTAGAGCTCTTGGCTCATCCGGATGACAACTTCCTGCGGTACACCTTCAACGAGACCCTCAACACCTTGGAGCAACGGCTTGGGTCCCGGCTCAACCGGGGCAATCTGGCATCCAGCCTGCTGAGTATGTTGAAACGCGGGACGATCTCTGAGGACCGTAAACCGATTCTGCTCGAGACCATCTGCCGCCATGGTGGCAAATCGGAACTGGGAGAGATCTGGCAGCAAACCCTGGCTGGAACGTACGACCGAAAACTGAAGGTAATGGTCCTTGGCTGGCTGGAGGAAGCGGCTACTACCCGCCGGGTCCAACCGAATTTCACAGCAGATCAGGTCCAAAAACTCCTGGGCAGTGCCCCCATCAACTCCCAATGGCTTTCCTCGGCACTTCAGTTGGCTGCAGCCTGGGAGGTGCGAGAAACCGCAGATCTGATTCAAAAGATTGCCGAGAATTCGAAGACCAAACCCGCAATCCGCTTTGTGGCGATTGATGCCTTAGCGGACTTGGGTGGTAAGGACAACCAACAAGTTCTGGCAAACCTCACCTCCAGTAAATTTCCCACCCAAGTACGCTTTAAAGCGGCTGTTGCCCTCGCCCAGCTGGACCTGGATTCGGCAGCCAAGGCGGCAGCCATGGCATTGGCTGCGGCGGATAAGGATGATGACCCGGCTTTGGTAGTGGAAGGATTCCTGAATCGAAAGAAAGGAGCCGATAAACTGGCTGCCAATCTGGAGAAACAGAAGGTATCTCCCGACACCGCCAAGCGAATTCTCCGGGCCATGTATTTAGCAGGACGCAACCATCCGGCATTGGGAACGGTTGCCGGCAAGCTGGCGGGAATCAACGCTATCCCAAAGCCCCCCACGCCAGAGGAGGTGGAGTTGCTAACCAAACTGGTCGCCGCCAAGGGCAACCCAATGCGGGGGCAAGCAGTATTTCGCCGAGCGGATCTTGGCTGCCTCAAATGCCATGCGATCAATAAGGCAGGCGGGGACATTGGCCCGGACCTTGGACCTTTAGGAACCACCTCGCCGGTCGATTACGTCATTCGCTCGATTCTGGATCCCAGCAATTCCATCAAGGAGGAGTACTTAACCAAGGTCGTCTTTACTTCCACCGGGCATTCCTACCAAGGGATTGTCGTCCGAAAGAGTAAGAATGAATTGGTTTTGAAGGACGCAACCGGAAAACTGCAGAAAATACCTACCGCGGAAATCGAGGATATTTCCGACGGCAAGTCGCTTATGCCCGAAGGGATCACCCGAATTCTTACCAAAGACGAGCTGATCGATTTAATCAGCTTTGTCTCCAAACTGGGCAAACCCGGACCGTTTAGAGTTCCGGCAGTTCCTACAATTCATTCCTGGCGAGTCTTGCGAAAAGTGCCGAAATCCTTGCAAGCGGGAATTCCCAACCGAGACGAAGTTCGCGATATTTTGTTGCGATCCGAACCCGAAGCTTGGGAAGAAGCCTACTCTTTGGTAAACGGCACCTTGCCGCTTGGTGAACTGGCCCAAGACCAAAAAGTCCTTTATCTGCAAGGAGAATTGCAAGTAGTCCAAGGCGGGCCCGTAGAACTAAATCTGGATTTCCAAGGCAAAGCCACCATTTGGATTGATGAGGAAGAATTCGAGCAAGCATCCAAGGCAAAAGTAAACCTTAAACCCGGCCGCCATCGGTTGACCGTCCGAGTTGAGGTAACCAATGCCGCGAAAGCCGTCTTAAAAATGGAAGTCCGCAAGCCGGAAAATTCCAATGCTGCATTTGAATTAGTCCGAGCCCAATAATCCAACCTCAAGGGTGCAGCATTAGAATCACAGAGGTCACAGATGATCACGACATTTTTTCTCTGTGACCTCAGTGATCTCTGTGGTTTTTTGGTTGCGGCCTTACAATCCACGCTGTCCCTTTTGTTCAAATTTGCGATCCTTTCACCATCCCTTATGCCCTATTGCTTTCCTTATACCCATTCTGTCAGTTTGACAGCACTAGATCCTACATTGGCAGTCCCTCAGGAATTTTAATCCCGGAAATAGTAGCCCGACTTGATTTTCTTCGAAACATATGTTTCTTTATAGTAATAAGTTACGACATGTTGTGCCTGGTTCTCGTCGATGGCATAAGGTTTGCTTTAAACAAAAGTCAGATATAAACCGGCCCGGCAGGGTGCCGCTCGAAATGATGACTACAAACCCTGAATACGCAATCTTAATTACTGATGACGATGAAGCCTCCCGGGAAACGTTACGGGACATAATGCAGGCCGAAGGGTTCCAGACTCATTTGGCTGCCTCCGGGGAGGAAGCTATCGATATTGTCCAAGACCAACCCGTTCACTTGGCGATGTTCGATATGCATATGCCGACTCTTACGGGTCTGGAAACCGTGGGTTTGGTTCGCCAAATCAATCGGATCTTGCCGTGCATTCTTGTAACCGCAGATGCCAATGAAGGGCTCATGCAACAGGCATTCCGGGCTCAGGTTTACA
>CAZPPD010000460.1:0-5259 GCA_964588185.1 uncultured Alcaligenaceae bacterium
GCTGCAATCGGCTCAAAACGTTGTTTTTGCTGCGGTGCTTCATCGCCCTTTTTCATACTGCCGTCTTTATTGAGGCCAAAGATAAGCCGACGCAGGTCATGGTTTTCACAAAGAATAAAAGGAATATCATCCCACTCGCTTTTTGGTTTGAATGCTTTGGGATTCTTTTCCAGCATCCACATAACCACTACCGCGGTAGGGTCTTTCTTGTGAACCCGTTCCCGGCCAACGACCAAGCGAACACTTTCTTTGGCAGCCGATTCCAATGGTTTATGCCGCCCGCCATGCAAACACGGGAAGCCCCGGAATTCGGAGGTGTCTAATTGCGGGATGGGAATTTCTTGCCTGTCCAGGCTAGCCGCCGGGGCGGTAAACATGGGGGAGAAATTCCACCAGGTGAGGAAAAGGATAAGCCCGCCAAAAATTATCAGTCCGGCAATGTGCCAGGCGAAAGCTTCAGGGGACATTCCCTTTTTTATATCTACCGGCTTCTCAGGCGTTTCGAGTTTTTCAATCGTACTGGCCATGGAAGACTCCTTTATGGTTATTGCTGTTCAATCTCTATTGAATGCTCTCAAGTTGCAGAGCCTTGTTCTAACATAATATCCTTCTCGGATTTATCTTTCGATCCTTTCCTGCCCCGAACACCGGAGTTCAAACAAAACAGGCCAATTACTAATGGAATTAGCCCCAACAAATTGCCGTTCACCAAGCCGATTAAAGCAAGCAGGATGCAACCGCCGCCAATAATATTGAGATACATTGGCTCTATTGGAATACTGGTAACGGAGTAAGACTTCATATAAAACATCAAGGTAATGCCTAATCCCAACAAAATCGAGCCGGCATATTTCAGACCCAATCCGGGGTCGCTGGCAACCGAAAAGGTAGAGATGCTAACCGGGCGGCCGGACGAGTCTTCGATGCCCAGATCTTGGTAACGGGACTGGAAGAATTTGTAGCCCTTGTATTCCAGGGGTTCATTCATGGTGATAACATGATGCTCCCCATTAATTCCCGCTTTGGAGTCGTATAACTGGACGAAACTGGTATACGTTGCCGGGGACAGTGTTCCCGGGTCGACTTTCTGTTCCGCCCGTTCCAACTTGACGGTGAAACCTAAATCTTCCTCCTTGTGCTTGTAGGAAATGACATACACCTTGTCTTTCACCTGAATCTCTTTTGGATGCCTTGGTGTGAATTCTTTCTGAATCCAAAACTGCTCCACTTCTTTGCCGTCAACGGTCAACTTACACAGCACCGCACTGGGAAAACGCTCGCGGTCTTCTTCCTTCTCTTTTCCCGGGGCGATGTCCACGGCACTGTAATGGATTTCTTTTTTGGCATTGGGTAGGAAGTTACCAATTTGGAACTGCCATTTCATGCGATTCAGGACCTTGATTTTTTGCGTTACCTCGGCATTCCCCGAATCTTCCAGCGCCAGAGAGTCACCTTGTTTAGTGTAAGTTCGGAAATAGACATTCTTGTCTTCGTCCATGACGAACTGCAGGACGCCGAAAAGACCTTGTTGACCCGCGCCGACATCCGAACTGTGATACCAAAACGGCGGGACGGCTTTGGCTTGGCCAAGGGTCTCCAGGTCCTGTACCCTTCCGGTAAAGCGGGAGAACACTCGGTAACTGCCTACCTTGTTGGCCCCGCCGTTGCGGTAGAGAGTAAAATCGATTGCAGGTCCGATTTTTAGAGGAAGCCGCCGTTCCCCGAAAAAGGGAATGCGGATTGGATTCACGCGATCAAATTTGACTACCAAATCAGTATTCCCAACGGGTTCTTTCTTGCCGAGGGCCACGGGAATGCGATGCGTTTTCCCAGCGTAGAAGATCGCCAATATCCCGTTTTGGCCCATTTCTTTGAGCGAAGGTGGATGCAGGAACTCCCCTATCAAGGGATTGTCACAATTGCCCACCACCTCCATATAGAGAGGCCCTAACGACCTTCCATTGCCGGGGTAGTCGGTAAACCAAACGTGATTATTGAATACCCGGGAACGAAGGTGGACTTTAAAAGCAGCAAACGGGCTTTTTTTATCAGCGCTGTAGAGTTCCCTCTGAGCCAAGGGGAGAAAATCAATGATCTCCAACTTCGCATCTCGGCCCAAGTCCAAGGTCCAATAGTTTCCCAAGGGATTATGCAGACGGTTCATAAAGGTAAGAAACAAATCGGTCTTGACCTTATTGACGACATCCGAAGACAGCCAAGGCAATGCGCCGCCCCAGAAATCCCCGGAATAGATTCGTTCGGGTTGGTCCGCTTTTCTGGTACCGCCGTGGGGGTTAAAAACATTTTTTTGGTCCGCCACCAGGGGATATTCTTCCACTTTGATCATGGAAACATCGGCGTACCGGCAGTAACTGCTGGCCCGGGGAATTTCGCCAAATTCCTGGAGTTGGGTAAGGATAATCGGGTCGGAAGTGTCTACCAGGGTCATAATGGCATCGGTGCCGGAAAGGCCATTTACCAAGCCACCGGCGACCAGGGTGATCAAGCCAAGGTGTGTGACCAGAAAGCCTAACTGGTGACGTTTCCAAGGCCAATAATGGCACAGGACATACCACTTTTGTTGAAAATAACCCAATCCCTTGGGAATTTGTAAGGGGTCTTTGTTGAATTTAGCTTTCTTGACTGCGGCGAAGAAAATGTTCACCGAAAGCAGGAACAGAATCAGGTTAAACCACCAGGAATAATAGACCAACTCCTGGGCCAATTTGGTGTTGTACAACTTGGTTTCCATAACCAGAGCCAACAGGACCACCAAGAGGAACAAGGTTAGCAAGCTGACCGCTAGTTGAAGAGACCCCAGGAAATTGACCACCGCTTTTAGTGGATGAACCGGCTTTTGTTCTTTCTTTTTGCTTGATGACTTACCTTTTGCCGGCGAAATCACCTTGGAAATCGCAGAACTGGATGCAGCCGGTCTTTCCTCTGTAACAGCGGTGGTTTGAGAAGAAATATTGGAGTTGGTCAGAGTAGAAGAAGTATCTTTAGAACTATTCGGCTTGTTAGATGCCATTTTTTGCTCGTTTAATCTTAATGGAGAGTTTTTCTAAAAGAAAAAAGTCTTCATAATTAATGGTTACATGGTTGGATGACCCAGTCAAGCACGTAAGGGGTTGTAGGAAAAGGTAATTCGAATCGGGTAGGTTTATTTGAAGTTGGCATTTTGGTGGGAAATCCAGTGTTTTTATTTTCCGCCAGGGAAAGCCCGGTTTCAAGTCCTAACATTGAATTTTACGGTTTATAATTCCTAAAAACATTCTCGGTTACTCTTTCTCCGAGAATTCCGAGAACCATTTTTTTTTGAAAAACATTTTCATATTTTCCAAATTTCGGGTAAAAATTGATAGTCCCAGTTATAGGAAACTTAATCTCCGTGCTACCATTATCCAATTTCACATACATCCTTTAATCACCTGTATAAGAATCTCTTATCAAAAGAAAATCGTTTATTAGGGTAGCGAATCAAAAAACCTTTTGCTGAGGATGCCATATACCTTAAGATTGGGTTAATCATTTCCTAGTCGGAATATTGTCCGGGTTGTGCGGGAAATTGCAGCCATAGTCGAGATCATTTTCGGAATTTGAAGAGGGATCCCAGAGTTACAGAATTGTCGCTTGAGGGAATAGAGGACCCAAGTGGGAACAATATTCCTACAGCCAGGAGAACGAATTCATGAGCACAGTTGTTGAGAATATTACCAGGACGCCGGAACCCTTAGAAAAGGATGTTGAGGGCAAGTTTGAATACCCGGGGATGCCGACGACCTGTGATGGAGCCGAAGCAGTGGTTCATGTCGAAACCAATGTTACCCAAGCTGCCGGCGCTTATCCCATTACCAGCTCCACGACCATGGGGGGCGGCTATAATGCCGCCGTCATGAATGGATACAAAAATCTGTGGGGCGACCCGATTCAATTTTTCGAACCGGAAAGCGAGCACTCTGCAGCTAGTGTCTGCGAAGGCTTCGCTGTAGCCGGAGGACGGGTGACCAACTTCACTTCCGGTCAAGGATTGGTGTTGATGAAGGAGGTCCTATACACCATCTCCGGGAAACGCCTGCCGGTTGTGATGAACATTGGTGCCCGCGCTTTAACCAGCCAAGGGCTCAACGTCCACGCCGGCCACGACGACATGATGAGCGTTGCGGATTGTGGCTGGGGCATGATCTTTGCCCGCAATGCTCAAGAAGCCGGCGACTTCTGTTTGATCTGCCGCCGGACAGCTGAGGCCACCAACACACCGTTCTTCAATGTCCAAGACGGCTTTCTCACCACTCATACGGTGGAAACGGTGAGGCTTCCGGAAAAGGAATTCATGATGGATTTCATCGGCAAACCGGAAGAAAAGATTTTCAATCTGATGGATCCTGCCAATCCGATAATGTCTGGGGTCGTTCAGAATCAAGATTCCTACATGAAAGGCAAGATAGCTCAACGCTGGTATTACGACCGCATCGAACCGGCGTTGGAAGATTCTTTTGAGCTGTTTTATCGCAAGACCGGCCGCAAATACGGATTCTTGGAAACCCACCGCTGTGAAGATGCCGAGTACATTCTTGTGGGAATGGGTTCCTACATGGAAACGGCAAAAGCCACCGTTGATTTCCTTCGCGAACAAGGAATCGCCGCCGGTTGTATTACCGTGTTTGTTTTCCGGCCTTTCCCGGCAGTACAGCTGGTCGAAGCTTTAAAGGATTGCAAAGCGTTTACCGTTTACGAACGCATGGATGATCCCATGAGCATTACCGGCAACCATCTCACCCGGGAAATCAAGGCAGCATTTGCGGACGCGATCATCGGGCAAAACGGCCAGATGAAGATCGACCAAATCCCGCGGAATTACCATGCTGCAGCCGGATTGGGAAGCCGTGATGTTCGCCCTGGTAATATTGTGGCTTCCTTCAAGAACATGATAAATGACGGGCCACATTTCTATTGCGTGGGGATCGAACATCCCTTGGCATTGCCGATTGATGAAGACCCGGACTTGCGTCCAACCGGCGGATTCTCGATGCGGGGGCACTCGGTCGGTGGTTTCGGTTCAGTTACGACCAACAAGGTGATCGCCACCATCGCCGGGGATGTGTTCGGCAAAGATGTGCAGGCTTATCCGAAATACGGGTCGGAGAAAAAAGGACTTCCTACCACGTATTATCTGACTATTGCTGACTCTCACATTTATACCCACAGTGAGTTGGAGCACGTCAACCTAATTGCCATCAACGACACGACAGCCCTGGC
>CAZPPD010000461.1:0-5248 GCA_964588185.1 uncultured Alcaligenaceae bacterium
GTAGCAAATAGGAGAGTGTCCTCTCCTTCTCCCAAGTAGATTAACGCGGTGCCGCCTTTGCGATTGGTAGAGTAAATATCCCTTCCTTCGCCGCCTAAAACCGTGACCACAGCATTGTTGAAGCCAAACATGGCGTCATCCCCGTCGTCCCCACTCAGCAGGTCACTTGAGGCGGGTGGATTCAGGCTGTTGGCCGTTTCAAAGCTTTCGGCGAATTCAGTGGTGCCTTCGCCAAACCCGTAAAAGCCGAACGTACCATACAGAGTCTTACTGGTTTGCGAGACTCCTATTTGGTTGTTGAAGGCCATCTTTTGCACGTCAAACATCGTCAGGTCATCATTGACGTCAAAGGGGGCATCAACGGCATTGGGATTATTATCCACGTCGGGAGAAAAATCCCGGTTGGCATTTAGTTGGTCGTTGCCCCCCCTGCCTTGCAGCGTGTCATCGCCGGGACCGCCAAGAAGGAGATTATCATTGTCGTTTCCTATCAAAAGATCATCCCCCGGACCCCCAGTAATTACGTCAATGAATTTCGTTGTTTCCGGTGCAAAGTCATTTCCCGGAGTCCGGAGAATAATAACGTAGTTTTTGTAACCACCCGGAAATGCATTTTCCTCACCGAGATTCAAGGTCACACCGCCAGAGTTCTCCGTCAAGCGGGAGAAGTCCAATGCGATTTTGGTATCATCGGGAATGACCAGATTCTGACCGCTGAAAACGTCTGCGTCTCCATACTCGAGAATCGAAACGCCTTTATTGGAAACGACGGCAACATCCACATCGCCTCCTCCATCGGCGATGCCGGTGTTCATCCGCATGTAAATGTTGTCGTTTGTGTTGGCGGAAAAATCCACTTCTTCGGCCAATTTACTTCCGGAATAAAGAACATTGCGGAGACCGGCAAGTCCATCAAATTTCGTGCCGTTCTGCACATTGAGTTCTGTTGCCTCATCCGAGCTCATTTTTAAGGTCTTGACTGCATCGGTGTCTCCGGCGCTGTCTGCCGTCCACGTCATACCGGCAACCGAACCCCCGCTGCCGTCAGTTGGAGGGTTATTGTCGGTGGTCACGGTTAGCTTTCCCCCGTCTTCCTCAACGATAATTTCTTCGTCCGCATCCCCGGCATTCTCCACGGTTACCAAATCCCCGGCCAAAGTCACGGTGACAGTCGGAGTGAGTCGTTCTTCCAAGGCCCGAACCGCCAATTGCACAGAGGAGGATATTGGGAATCGGTCTTGTCCTTGACCATACCAGAAACTTTTTGCCGCGATTGAGATGTCCCGGCGATTGCGAGTAAGAATTTTGGTAAGAGACATAAATGTCCTCCTTCGCACTAATTCAATGTTTTACATCGCTCTTCCTCCATCGTGCAGAATTTGGCTTGGGATGAAACAATAAAATTAGGGATGGATATTGAGGGACAGGCTTGTCCGGACCTTCTTCCGCAAAACAAAAAACCCGCCATCAATGGCGGGCCTAAATGCTACGCAAAAGCGCCGAAACATGGCGTGGCTGGATATCAACAAAACCATTTTTGGGTTCAGGGATATGCTTGCAGCCCTAATAAAGGCAACGGAGGGAGCCTAAGGCGATAATCAGGCCAAATTTGGATTTGGCTCTCCACGGTCAGTGAGTATTTGCACTCCGTCCTTGGTAATCGCCAACGTGTGTTCCACATGAACACTGGGTAGCCCATCTTTGGTAACCACTGTCCAGTGATCTCCTAAAACCCGGGTATCTTCGCGGCCCATATTGACCATTGGTTCCACGGCCAAAACCAAGCCGGGTTCCAAACGAAAATCCTGTCGTTTGATTTCCCGGTTGACGAAATTGGGAACCTGGGGATGTTCGTGCATGATGCGGCCGATGCCGTGGCCGACATATTGCTTAACCACACTGTATCCAGCTGCTTCGGCATGTTCCTGCATCCGGCGGGCAACCTCTGACCACCACCGCCGGCGGCCCATCTCTTCGATAGCTATTTTCAGGACCTCCTCGCCGACCCGCACTAAACGCTTGCGCTCTGCCCTTACTTCCCCAACCATAATGGTGATCGCCGAATCTGCGCACCAACCATTTAGTTTGCAAGCCGTGTCGATTTTGATCAGGTCTCCTTCTTTAATCACTCGGTTGCCGGGGATGCCGTGGACAACTTGTTCGTTCAACGAAATGCAGGTTACCGCCGGAAAGGGGACTTTGGGACCGGGGTACCCTTTGAACAAAGGCAAAGCATTGTGCTTGGCATAATGTTCCTCAACGGCTTGGTCCAACTCTATGGTTTTAACACCGGGTTTGGCCATTTCCCGGCACATTTTCAGAGCATGCGCTACCAACTTGCCGGCCTCGCCCATCAGGGAGACTTCCCGTTCCGATTTAAGTTCCGGACCTCTTTGAAATACCGATTTCAACACTCCAGGGCCTCAATAATTGGTTATGAAAGGAAGGTTTTTTCTGAAGAAAATTACTGTTCTATAATACCATTAATAATACTTCGGTAAACCTCTTCAATGGAACCGTCCGCATTCACTTGTTGCAAAATCCCTTCTTTTTGGTAGTAGGAAAGCAGATCCTCATGATTCTGATGGAAAATCTTGAGGCGTTGTCGTACCGTTTCCTCCGAATCATCTTCTCGTTGCTCAAGTTTTGTCCCGCAATGGTCGCACACGCTTTCTTGTTTCGGTGGTTGCAGACTTAGGTGAAAGGTGGATTTACAATTCGGGCACACCCGTCTGCCACTGACCCGAGTCACGATGACCTCATCATCGATGAGAAGTTGGATGACCACCTGGAGGTCTAATGAATACCGGGTAAGGACATTCCGGAAGGTAAGGGCTTGAGCTAATGTCCGGGGATATCCATCCATAACAAATCCGTCGGGTTGGTCTACAGCAATCTTTTCTTCCATCATTTTGTTGACAATTTCATCCGGCACCAGTTTCCCTTCGGCCATGAATGGTTGTGCCAACTTCCCCGCCGGTGTTTGCAAGCGAATGGCTTCTCGCAAAAGGTCTCCGCTGCCGTAATGAATCAAGTTCAGATTTTGGCAAAGCTTCTTGGCTTGAGTTCCCTTGCCACTCCCTGGTGGACCAATCAACAACAAGCGAAAAGATTTGTCGGGGGCCTTACCTTGCCGGGAATCGGTCTGGATTGGCATCGTGAATCCTCCCTAACTTGGCAGGAGGGAGCAAAAAAGGGAAAAAGGAACCAACCCTTTTCCCTTTTGGAATTTGTTGTCCCGGTCATTAATTCCTAATCTTCGGTTAGTGCAGGATAATTTCGCATAACCAAATGGCTATTTATTTTTTGCACGAGATCGAGGGCGACGCTAATCACAATGAGCAGACCGGTACCCCCATAGAAACTGGCAATTGCATAATTGACTTCCATAGAGGCGGAAACCAGAGAGGGAATGATGGCAATAACGGCCAGAAAAGCGGCACCAATATAAGTAATTCGCAGAAGTACTTTTTCCAGATATTCGGCTGTCCTTTTCCCGGGACGATAACCGGGGATAAAGCTACCGTAGTCTTTCAGGTTATTGGCAATTTCTTTCGGATTGAAGATAATTGACACCCAAAAATAGCAGAAGAAGTAAATCATCAGAATGTAGGCGACGTTGTAGATGTAACCTTGGCGATTAAAAGATTCTTCTATCAGGTAGGCCCAACGCCAACCAAATGTTGTCGACAGCCACTTGAAGAAAAACATGGGGAGCAAGAGAATACTGCTGGCAAAAATCACCGGCATGACCCCGGCTTGATTTACTTTGAAGGGCAAGTACTGCCGCGTTCCCCCATACACTCGGCGGCCCCGGACGTGCTTGGCCGATTGTGTCGGGATTCGCCGTTGGCCTTTGGTGATGGCAATGACTCCAACCACCACCCCGATAAACAGGCAGATCAAGACAACGAGTTTTTCCAAGCTGATGTCGGACCCAACCCCGGTGCCGCCTAAAGTGAAGATAGACGGTTTTAACCCGCCCCGATCAAAGAGGAGGGCTTTGGTTGCGTCGGGAATCCGGGCCACAATCCCCGCCATGATGATCAAACTGATTCCGTTACCGATGCCATATTCATCAATCTGCTCACCCAACCACATCAGGAACACAGTCCCGGAGGTCATCGTGAGAATGGCGGTAACCTTATACCATATGGTCGAGTACTCCTGGATGGCTAAGCCCATACCCCCCATTTCTTTTGGGTTGGTGACCCAAGTCACCCAGAAGATCGCCTGAACGAAACAGATTATTACCGTCAAGTAACGAGTGTATTCGTTGATTTTCTTTTGGCCGGCCTGCCCTTCCTTCTTGAGTGCTTCCAAAGGCGGATAAACACTGGAGAACAATTGCAGAATGATGGAAGCAGAAATATATGGCATAATGCCCAAGCCAAAGATCGTACTTTGAGCAAGGTTGCCGCCGCTAAACATCGAGATCAAACCGAGAATACCTTCTTCAGAACCTGCCATAACGCGGGCAAGCTCGGCTTGGTTGATCATGGGAAGGGGAATATGAAAGCCGATTCGATAGATGGCAAGAAAGAGCAAGGTAATTAAAATTTTTACCCGCAGCTCTTTTATCTTGAAGATGGTAAATAAACTGGTGCGGAAGAGACCTTGAACTTGTTGTTTGACCATACTGCCGGGGGCAGCCATTACTTCTTCCTCCTTTGGTGCGGTATTTTCACAAATCGCACCTCTACCTATCTGGTAGATTCCTTGCCTTGTTTGGATTTCATTTTATTTTTGACCGGCTTTTTCGGCGGCTGAATAATTTCCGTCGTACCGCCTTTTGCGGTTATCTTTTCCGCCGCGGATTTGGAAAAGTGGTGGGCTTTGACCACAAACTTTTTGGTAACTTCTCCTGATCCTAAGATTCGTACACCATCAGAGGGGCCTTTGGCAAGCCCAACTTGCTTTAGGGCCTCCGGATCTATCGTGTCCCCGTCGTTGAATTGCTCGTTCAAATCGCCAACATTCACTACATGAAAGTGTTTGGCAAAGCGGCCTTGATCGAAACCACGCTTGGGAATCTTGCGAAACAAGGGCATTTGGCCGCCCTCGAAAGTGACATGGGGAAGATCTGCCCCCGCGCTGCTGTACTGGCCTTTATGGCCTCGACCGGACGTTTTTCCATGCCCGCTGCCAATTCCCTGGCCAACGCGTTTCTTCTTCTTTCGCTTGTGAATGCCTTGATGGACTGTCTTAAGATCCATTAGAGTGTTACTCCTCGCAATGCAGCCACTTC
>CAZPPD010000462.1:0-5235 GCA_964588185.1 uncultured Alcaligenaceae bacterium
TCATCCCACCTGAAATGGAATTCTATCAAGGGGTCCCCCTTTATTCCCAGCCCCCTTCTTTATGGCGATTATCTCTTCTTGGTGAATGTCTTCATTAGCGGCGTGTCCTGCTTTGAAGCCAAGAGCGGCAAAATGATGTGGCAAGAAAGACTCGGGGAAGCAGCCAAGCATGGATTTTCCGCTTCTCCGATTGGTGTTAACGGCAAAGTCTTTTTCACCAATGATGAGGGCGAAACTTTCGTTCTGAAAGCCGGGCCGAAGTTTGAGCTGCTGCATATCAATCGCATGGGAGAACGAACGTTAGCTTCTCCGGCGCTGGTAGATGGGAGATGGTACATTCGAACAGATGAGCATTTGTATTGTGTGGGAAAATAATTTTCTAACCCACAACGCAAAGTATTTGATTTACTCGATCATTCCCCATGAAATCCATGGGGGAACGATCAACAAATCAGCACATTCACTGCCAGTGCCACCGTGTATTCCGGAAAGTGGCGGTCGTAGCAGATGGCGATTGTTGTCTAACGTATTGGGTTGGTATTTAACTCGCCAAATTTAAGATTAATCCATATCTTTCTTCTGAATAAGCCGGCAGGACCATAGCAAAAAAATACAGGCTAATAGTGAGTGCAGAATCAATCCAAGCAATACATAAAACTGAAAGTTATTTTCATAGTTTTCCAAGCCATTTACGGGAAAAGCCAACGTATACCAGCAGTAGATGGGATTGAAAATCAGATCAAAATTCATGGCTCTATCTGGTGGCACGATCCAGGAAATAAATAATTGTACCATTAGAATTGTTGCCAACTTTAACCGCGCGGCAAGGACACTATTGCTTACAAGAGAAATCAATAAACCCAAGTTGGCAATATAAGCCAAGTGGATAATTGCTGCTATGAAAAGCAATAGGACCGCTTGCTCATGTAATGCGAGATAGCAGGAAGTTAGCCATAACAACAGGGGTGGTGCTAATAGCCACCGGATCCGGAATAAACCGGCCCAGAGTTTGATTTTCAACAGTTCCAAGCGGGAATCGGGCAGCATAAACAAGTTATCTAGAGTTCGTTGTTCTTTTTCCCGGCTAAAACTTGGCGCTAAACTAAATCCCAAGAAAACCCATGGTATGGTCAAAAAAATAGCACTCATAATTCGAATTGATTCATTGATCCCTTGGAAGCGAAATACAACAGCCCAAGATCTATCTTGAAAATGGCATTTCAATATAAATATGATCCAAAAAACAAAAAATTGCAGGCAAACGAAAAGATAGCAAATGGAAAGAACATCCTGCGCAGAACCAATTCGGACTCGAACTTCCCGCCACCAAATTGGGTTATCCGCAATATCAGAGGATCGATACCGGGATGTTTTTTTGGTTGCCGGCGAATGCCCGAACTGAATTGTCGAACCGATTCGATAAGTGGGATTCTTTTTGGAAACCTTAATTTGCATCCGCTGAGTCATTCGCCGTAGTTCCAAGACAGCTAAGGTTACCCAAAACAAACCAAAAGAGACATGGACCAAGGAATATAATCCAACCAATGCTATGGTAATAACCAATGGTTGCCAATTGGCAGTAACGGAAGTGAAAAAATCGAACGTGAAACCGGTTATTAAATTTCCCCCGGAATAAATATACTCATTTAGCGAAGACAAAAAACTAAACGGATTGTTTATATAAGGGCCGAATATGCTACTAACGCTTAAACACGAAAAACAAAGAAACAGGATCACATAAGTCCAAACCATTGCAGAAAAATAAGTTGGCTTGGTTATCGAAAAATAGATACTTAAACAACCGACTTCCAGAAGGGTAATTGCAGTTATTATGAATCCGGCTACTACCAGATAAATAGAGACTCCGCCCCAAAGTTGAATCAACGCGAGTACGGGTAAGGCAGCTAACAATATAAAACCTATGCCAAGCAACCTGGCCAGCAGTTTCCCCCAAATGATTTCGTGATCCAATAGGTGAGAAGCCAATAGGAATTCCAAAGTTCGTTTTCTTCGTTCTTCAATAAAACTGCTGATTACAGTGATAGGAGTTAACAGGAATACGGCCCCTAGTTGAAATATAAGCAGGTTTTCGGTCAGGCTTATTCCAATCCAAGCAAGTTGGTTTGGCGTTTCCAGATACTGTAATTGTCCGCCAAGATGTCGAAATCCAAACCATAAGGACAATAATAAGAGAGCAGCATAAAGAACGCGGAGTACCAAGTTGAATTGATTGCGGCCAATCCGGATTAACTCGTAGTGAAAGAGCGGCCCCAGGAGAGATGTTTTTCTGCGAATGAACCGGATTGCCCAATAGAGAGTCAACAGAATCCAAGTGGTTAAGCTAACAGTTGGTGTTGTCAAAGAGGCAACGATTGCCAAACCCAAAAGAATAGCCGTAAATATTAAGGATGGATTTGCCATACTTTAAGGAGATTGTCGAACTTCTTGCGTTTCCCCTTCAATAGGGAACTAAGCAACTATTCATGTGGCGTCTCTAACAACAGCAGGTTCATCTTTTGATTGAACCCGATATCAGCGCACCGTCAAGCGAGGATCTTTGGCGAAAAAGATTATCCCGGGAAATCAGTTGGACTTTCACCAAGATTCTTGCATTCTCCTATTCGCCGCCGTATAGTCATTGGTAATTCGTGCCGGAATATTCATCCGGCGGTTTGCGCCTATCTCTGCGGAACAGGGATAATCTTTGCTGCCGGCGCTCGTATTCATTGTTCGCCCAGTCTTTTGCTATGGAAGCAAGGGAATTGTTTCCCGCCAAACGCAAGGATGGGAAGGAGAGGGTATATCCATGGTCCGTCTAAAGGTGAAACAAATCAATTGCGCGGATGCCGATGCGGTCAGCCAGCTTACTCAGCTCCGCAACCAACTCAGCTCTCACGCCGATGTTATTTCCGAGAAAGGCCGCAAGTTGACCGAAGCGGTTTTCGGTGAAGCGCTCTCTCCCAGCAAGGTGGTCGAGCGGGTTTGCCGGGATGTTCACGATCAGGGATTGCCGGCTTTACTTCATTACACCAAGCAGTTTGACCGGGTGGACCTTACCAAAGAAACGATTCGAGTCAGCGACTCGGAAATTAAGGAAGCTCACAAAAAAGCCGACCCCAAATACATTGAGGTCATTCGCAAAATCCAGCAAAACATTCTTTCCTTTCAGTCCGGATTAATTCATTCCGACGCCGTCCTTACGCACATCGGAAAAAAAGAATTACGCCTCCGCTACCGCCCCATGCGGCGGGTAGGGGTTTGCATTCCCGGGGGGGCGGCGGCCTATCCATCCACATTATTGATGACGGTGTGTCCTGCGCGAGCGGCGAAAGTGGACGAGATCGTTGCAGTAATGCCACCTACACCCAATGGAGCCTACAACCAAGACCTCTTGGCAACTTGTTATGAACTCGGTGTGAACGAAGTCTACCGGGTTGGCGGGGCCCAAGCGATCGCTGCTTTGGCGTATGGGGTGGAAGGGATAGCTCCGGTAGACATGATTGTCGGACCCGGGAATATTTTTGTTACCCTTGCCAAGAAATATGTCTACGGCCAAGTTACCATTGATTGTCTGGCCGGTCCCAGCGAAGTGATTGTCATAGCCGATGATTCGGCTCCCCCCCATTTCGTGGCAGCAGATCTCATTGCCCAAGCCGAACACGACCCGGCGACAAGCATCCTGATCACCTGGCAGGAAGAGTTGATGGACAAGGTTATGGTAGCCTTGGAAGAACAGCTTGCCGAATTGGAACGCTCCGAAGCCACCCGAAATAGCCTGGAACAGTTTGGGGCATTTGTGCTGGCTCGGGATGCCGATGAGGCTGCCGAATTAACCAATCAGTTAGGCCCCGAACATTTGCATATTGCCACGCACAATGGAACGGAAATGGCCGAGAAGATCGACAATGCCGGAGCCATTTTTGTCGGCAACTACAGCCCAGTGGCCTTGGGAGATTACGCAGCCGGCCCCTCCCATGTTCTTCCTACGGGTGGAACCGCAAGATTTACCAGCGGATTGTCGGCTACCGATTTCTTGAGGCGGTCCAGTGTCCTCACTTTTACCAAGCCAGGGATGGAAGAATTGGCCGATCTGGTGCGTGTCTTGGCAGAAAAGGAAGGCTTAACCGGCCACTCCGCCAGTGTTGACATTCGCCTCAAAACACCAGAATTGGTTCATGGCAGAAATGGCGTTGAAGGAGTAAAAGTGATCGGCAGAGCCGAACCTCGATCCAACTAAAGTTTCATTTGAAATTTGGAAGTGTGGTCCAGAAATACCTTTTACAAGAAAACGCTGAAAGCGTTTGGCAACATAGCCCAAGCTCGATCCAAAGGGGCGCAGCCGGGGAGTTGATTCCTGCACTTTACTTGAGTTAGGAGCCACTAAGCTCTTGACGTAGAATCCAAACTACTCGACAATAAAAGAGTGAATTAACCTACCAACCTGCATTCCGCCAAGTTTCATGGGAGGGAAAAAGTCCATGATACGTCTTTTAACTTTGTCCGTTCTTGGATTCGTTCTGATTGGAAATATTGCACCGGCATCGGAAATCACTGGAAAATATGTGGAAGCTAGAACTTGTGATGTTTGGACCGGCCCCTGTTTCGCCAATGCCGATTTTAATTTGACCGGGAAACATGGCGTCATGGCTTGGAAAGTCGAGCGGGGAACCGTCGGCGATGTTTCCTTGGATGGCCTTGGGGTGGTTGCGGTCATCTCTGCCAGAGATACATTGGGATTAAAACAAACCGGTCCGGCGAAAGTGGTTTTCATTGTTGATAGCCAGGCCACTCCGGCCCAACAACAAGCTTTGGTTAAGATGGCTCAAGATCAAGCCGGCAATTTGCTCAAGAATATTGTCTCCGTGCAAACGGGAAATATTGACCTGACCGTGTGCGATTGCAAGGGAGGATCTTGTGCGGAGGTGCAAGCCGGCAAAGCCAAGATCAAAACCCGCTGCCTTCATGCCAAGCACGATCGAGTATGCGGTAATGAGTCCGCCTATTATCCCCCGCTGGCCAAGAATGTACGGGTCACCCCGGCTGCTGCCGAGGAGCACATTTACTCCGGCAGCGGATTGGGAGGAACCTGGCAGGATTTCGACCGCCGAGGAGCTTATGTCGGTACATTCCGTATTCAGTAATCCAAGCGAATCATTTCGGCCAAGGATCATTGATCGGTGCCTTGCGGGCTGACCAATGGTCCTTGTTTTTTATCTCGAACCTTAATTGGAGATC
>CAZPPD010000463.1:0-5228 GCA_964588185.1 uncultured Alcaligenaceae bacterium
TGATTGGATTTCACCTTTTTACTTTTTTAAGGGCGGGAAGTGGGTTAAGGTAAACTCACTTTTTTGCCATTCGTGTTTAGAACTGGGTATCTGTCAAGGGAAAAAAGGGGTCAGGTACATTTAGCGGAAACCGGCCAAAGGGTGCTTCGCATTAAAAGTACCTGACCCCTTTCCCCTTACAAATTACAAGTAGGATTAGGGGTAAACGGTTGGAATCTTGGGAAACCCTGAAGTTGTTGCTGGGCGGCGTTGTCATTTTTGTTGCCATTCTTGCCATTGTTCGCCGGGTGGATGTGCGGCTGGTTTTGTTTGTGGCAGCAATGGCTTTAGGAGGATTGAGCGGGCAAATAATGCCGATTGTCCGGCAATTTTTCGCAACCTTTTCCAACGAACGCTTTGTGGTGCCCATTTGTACGGCGATGGGGTTTGCTTATGTTCTCCGGCTTACGAAGTGCGATCAACATCTGGTTCATTTTCTGGTCAAGCCGCTTTCCCGAGTCCGCTGGGCATTGATTCCCGGAACGGTCCTGGTAGGTTTCCTGGTAAATATTCCCATCATCAGCCAAACCAGCACCGCCGCCTCCATCGGCCCGGTGATCATTCCAATTCTGCGAGCCGCGCGGCTTTCTCCCATAACCATTGGGGCGGCATTGTTACTGGGATGTTCCATTGGGGGAGAGTTGCTCAATCCGGGAGCACCGGAATTGCGAACCACCATTGAAGAAAGCAATAAGGCCATTCAAAGGAACCCCAATGTTTCTCCGGACCAAAAATTCGTGGACAGCAATGATGTAGTCCGCAATCTTTTGCCGTTAGACATCCTGGGCTTGTTGGTTGCTACTTGCGTGTTCTGGTTCATATCTTCCCGGGCGGAACAAAAATGGCAACAAACCTCTGCCGCTGCCGAACAACAGATGGAAGAAGTAACTCCTGATTTCAAGGTTAATCTTGTCAAAGCAGGGATTCCCTTGCTGCCGCTGTTGTTGTTGTTTCTTACCGGCCCGCCACTCAATCTAATTAAGGTACCCCATCATTGGTTGGTCCCCGGTGTTCGAAAAGCAGCGGTTCCCTCTCTGCAAGCAGCTTTATCCGCCGCCCCTCAAGGCGGATTGCCCGGTGCAATGCCTTGGAGTATTGTTGCGGCCGAACAAGAGAGGAGAAAGCAACTTGCCACGCAAGCAGGTCTTTACGGAAGCCGTTTGATTGGGACGTCCATGCTCATTGGCGTTCTGGTAGCGGCAATTGTATCCTTTCGCTTGGCTCCTCAAGTACCAAAAGCTTTCTTTGAAGGAGCGGGATATGCCTTTGCCAACATTGTGTCACTGATTGTGACGGCGAGTTGCTTTGGAGTAGGGATCCGGGTCATTGGGATTGCGGCCTTGGTGGGGAATATCATCGAGGCGATTCCGGTGTTATTGGTGCCGGCCAGTGGAGCGTTGCCGATGGGATTTGCCACTCTATGCGGCTCGGGAATGGCGAGTACGCAAGCCTTGTTCGGCTTCTTTGCGGAACCTTCGTTGCAGCAGAATGTGGACCCAACTCTGGTAGGGTCGGTTGTTTCCTTGGGATCGGCTGCGGGTAGAACCATGTCCCCGGTTGCCGCGGTGGTTTTAATGACTTCGACCTTATCGCAAACGAATCCGTTCGACTTGGTCAAACGGGTTTCGATTCCGTTGATTCTGGGAGTTGTAGCCGTCATTATTGCTGCCTTTTTTATGACACTTTGACCATAAGACCGGGAAACCGGTGTTCTTCCCAGTAACAAAGTTAATTCCAGCCGGTCTAATTTTCTTGGATGTCGAGTGGTTTTCAACGAGTTCCTCGTCCAGTCCTATCGCAAGCTGTAAGGAACCTCAAGACCATGGGCTTCCATCAACGATGCATTCGCCAGTAATTCTCTCGGTTTACCCGAGGCAACTAATTGCCCATCGTCCAGGAGTAAAACCTTTTCGCAGATTTCCAAGACCATTTCCAGATCATGGGTCGCTAATATCTTGGTGGCCGGCAAAGTGGACAACAGCCCGATCAATTCCCGTCTCCCCCGCGGGTCCAGAAACATAGTCGGCTCATCCAACAGCAAAATCTCCGGCTTCATTGCCAAGACACCGGCCAGGGCGACCCGTCGTTTTTCCCCGCCCGAAAGGTGAAAGGGGACTTTGTCTTCGTAGCCTTCCAATCCAACCGAAGTCAAGGCTTCGGAAACGCGCTGTTGTGTCTCCTCTTTGGCGATCCCCAGGTTTAATGGACCAAAGGCAACCTCGTCCCGAACCGAGGCATTGATGATCTGATCGTCACTGTCCTGGAAGACAATTCCAACCTTCGAAGGCAGCTTTCGGCGGGATGAGGATGCGCTGGGGTCCAGCCCGGCGATGGTGATCATTCCTTTTGTTCCTCGACAAACGCCGCTAAGGCACAGAAATAAGGTGGTTTTACCCGCTCCGTTCGGACCAACCAGGCCCACGGTTTCCCCAAGGTGAATTTCAAAAGATACTTGATCCAGAACCTTTTGATCTTTGCCGTAAGAAAAGCTTAATTGGTTTACCAGAATTGCCGAGGGCCTACCCACCAAACTTCCTCTCTCTATCTCATCAACAAGTCCAGAGCCAAAAGTCCTCCGCCGGTTCCTACTACACAGCAAAACAGCATCAGGTCCCGGGAAGTAGTTTGAAAGTCCGTCAAAGCATGGTATCGTCCCTGAAACCCCCGTCATTCCATAGCGTGGCTGACGCGTTCGGCCCGCTCGGAACTTCGGACCAAGAGGGTCCCCGTGACTTGGCTGATTACCCGATAGCTTTGCAGTTTGGGACGATTGCGAAACCCGCGGACTCGGAGGGCAACACGCAGGCGTTGCATCTCCGCCAGCAACAATAATAGGTGGCGGTAAGACAGGGCAGTTAATTGCACAAAAAAACCGGGAATCCGCAACCAATGGGCTGCTTTCAAGAGCTCCGGCATTGGAGTTGTCGCTACTAAAATTAACATCAAGGTCAGAATTGCCAGAGCTTTACAGGAAACGCGGAGGGCAACCAAAAAACCGTACAAAGAGATTCGCAAAGGGCCCAAGTAAAAATGTCCGCCTTCCCCGTGCAGAACCAAAGGCAGAAATAGGAACAAACCAGCTAGCAAGGGTAACAGCAGCAATAATCGCCCGCGAAACCAATCCCCAGGAAGTTGTGCCAACCAAAGTAAGTAACAACCTCCAAGAAAAGCCAACAGGGCAGGCAGAAAGTGCATGAAAAAGGCCACTATGGCGGAAGCGCCGGCTAGTGCCACGAATTTCCAACGAGCATCCAAGCGGCGGAAAAAGGAATCTGGTAAAGTTGGGAGGTCAAAACCCAAAGTCATGGTGATTTACATTTCTGAGGATAAAAGCCGTGTTTACTCATTAGGTTAGTAATTCCAATGAAATAGTCGCCACGCTTTCCCGGATACCGGCTGAAGAAGGTTGGGAAGAAGAAAAAGCAAATACAGGCGCAAAATTCGCGAAGTATAGTTAGGTAACCCCATCACAAATCTTTTTTGAGGAAATCAGATGAAAACGTCCGTCCTGTCTATTTGTTGTTTTGCCCTAATCGGAACCACTCCAATATTCGCGGGTGAAGAAACTGCCAACTCGATTATCAAAAAGGCTATCAAAGCTCATGGGGGGCTGGCGGAACTCAAAAAATTCAAGGCGGCTCATAGCCAATCCAAAGGGACTTTTCATCTCCTCCAGAACTCACCCATAACCGTGGAAACGTGGGCCGAATTTCCGAGCAAGATCAAAGTGGTCCTTGGCCTTCAAGTGAACAATAACAATGTCAACATCGTTCAGGTTTACGATGGCAAGAAGGGATTCATCAAAGTTGGCAATAAGGTGATACCCTTTAACAAAAAACTTCTCGATCAATTCAAACAAGAACTCCATACCGCAAGAATGATGAGTTTAGTTTACTTGGACGATGCTTCTGTGAAACTTTCCACCCTGGGGAATTTCAAACAAGATGGACGCGACCTGGTGGGTATTGGGGTAAGCAAAAAAGGATTCAAGGATGTTAACCTCTATTTTGACGCGAAGACCTTTCTATTGAGCAAAGTATCCACTCGGGGCCTGAGCCCTTTAAATCAACAGGAAGTGGAGGAAATTCGCGAACTTCGCAATTACAAGAAAATCCAAGGGTTACCGTCTCCTACACGGGTAATTGTTCGGCACGACGATAAATTATCCATGACGTTGGATGTTACCCATGCCTCATTCATGGAACAACTGGACCCAAGCACATTTGCCAAACCGGAATAGCCCGGCAGCGACGAACACGAACCATGCCCGCCGGAAATCTCCCGGCGGGTCATTTTATGGCGTTGGCTTTTTTAGTTAAGTCTCGCTCTTCGGCCTCAAATTCAAGGCCTCCTCATATAACTTCAACATCTCCGGCAAACAAAGATCCAAACTGTATTGGGACTGAATCATTTCCGTCCCTGCACGCCCAAGGTGGCGGTAATCCTCGGGTTTATCCAAAACCTTCATCGCGGTTTCAACAAAGCCATCGATGTCGAAGAAATCTACCAGCAAACCATTTTTTTCATGCTCGATCATCTCCTTGACCGGGTCGGTATCGGAAGCCAAAATAGTGGTCCCGCAAGCGAGGGCATTCATCAAGGACCAGGAAAGGACAAAAGGAACGGTCAGGTAGATATGCAAATCGGTGATAGCAAATAATCGAGCCAAGGTGGTTGGCGGCACCAGTCCAAGAAATTTAAACCGGGAAAGGTCGTAATCATCTTTGGAGAGCACCCATTCTTTGAAGGTCTTGCCTTCGGTGATTTTTTCATCTCCGCCATAACATACCCGGTCTCTTCCGGCGATAAGGAAGACTACGTCCTTGCGGAGATCGCAAATTTTCTTGGCGACTTTCATAAAGATATCAAAGCCGCGCATTGACTCCATGCCTCGAGTTGCGTAGGTGACAATTTTAGTACCGGCGGGGAACGATAAATTATCCAGAGTCCGAGGATAGCTTCGAGCATCCGGTTGGGGATGCCAAATGGATAGATCAATTCCGTCAAAGATGTTGCGAATCTTGTGGTGATATAACTTCGGAAAGCGATTCTTTTGCCAGCGGGTAGGACTGTATCCCACATCGCAATTATCCAGATCCAGCAACAGCATGGCATTTCGCGCTTGGGCCCGAAGTCGATCTAGCTGGGTAGTGGGGAATTCCCGGCGAAAGTCCATGTCGGAGGCGACG
>CAZPPD010000464.1:0-5224 GCA_964588185.1 uncultured Alcaligenaceae bacterium
GCCGTCGATACCCCAACCACAAAGCCCACATCTTTGGCCAAAGGTGAATCCTTAAGCTTCGTATTGCATGAGACTTTTCCTTCACGCAAGGCAAGCAAAGAATTTAACCCTGAAGATGCCCTCAACAACACCAACACTTATCAGCAATCGTATATGCCTGACGAAGTGACTCGTGACCACGCCAAACGCATGCATTATGCCGCTTACCGTCATGAGAATGCTAAATCCCCTAAAGAGGCGAGAGTTTGGAAACAGAGATATTTTGACTTGCGAGACAAAATAGTATTAGGAAACCAAAAGCTTGTTTACCGGGCAGTACGCAAACGGATGGCATTTGCTTACCGGGTTGACGATATGATTGGAGAAGGACATATTGTCCTGATTCGCGCCGTTGCGGCTTTTAATCCTTGGTTGGGAATTCGGTTCAGCACTTATGCCTTTACTTGCTTGATGAGGGCCCTCAGCCGGCTGACGCAACAATATGCCGCAGATTGGCTGTCACGATCGCTGGCTATTGAAACCCTTTCAGATAACGATTTGCGTGACCGTTTTACCGATGGCGAACCCGGACCGCTGGATGAACGGATTAGCTTATTTCTTTCAGACGACCATCCATTGTTATCCGATAGAGAGAAATACATTTTGTCTTGTCGTTACTGTTTGGCAGCAAACTCGGAGTCGCGAACCTTGGCAGAAGTTGGAATAGATTTGGGCTTGTCTAAAGAACGAGTTCGGCAAGTTCAATGCACCGCACTGAGTAAGCTCCGTGATGCTTTAAATGAAAAGGTGCAACCTGCTCAATAAAAAAAGACGGTTACGATGAACTGAAGACCCACAAATTAATCCTTTGGCGAGAGCATACGAGTATTTGGGGGATAAATTAATTACTCGAAGATAAACGTTCAAAATAGGTGAAAGGGACTTTGCCCGGGCTGCCCAGGATGCTGGGGTTAAGAGGGTGATTTACCTGGGTGGCCTGGGTTCTTTTCAAATATTTACACATTCAATAATCTTTTAAGTTTCCTTGTTCTTTCGAAGTCTGTTCGAAATCCTTTAAACAGATTTCATTCAATCTTTTTTTACAAGACCAATTTCGTAAGATTTAAATTCCGCACAAAAGGATATTCGGCTTTTTCTTGGAAGGCGGGGAATACTGAAAAGATAATGAGACAGGGCTACAATGGTGCTCAAAGCGATCTAGCGAGAATATATCTGTTAAAACAACGCGTGAGAGAGGGACGTTTACCCGCAAACATCGAAGGTACTTTTCTATTTGACTCACGTTGACTCCCCCCCCTTCGGACGCTATAGACCTATTCTGATTTAATTCTATTTCCTTTCGAGATGGGCTCATGCGTCGAAAAACAATAATGATTGCCGGTGTGGTCTTGCTGGTATTTATTGGAATAGCAACCACCTTATATCTTTTAGTTCGTTATGAGCCGGGATTTTATCGCGCTAAGGCGGTGGAAGAAGGTCCAATTCGGACCAAGCATTCAAAATTATTTGTCCAGAAATTTTTTAATCTCTGGGGCGATATCTACAACGAGCAGAAAACCTGGCACGCGAATTTTTCCGAAGCGCAAATCAATAGCTATTTCGACGAAGATTTCATTCAACAGGGAATGGCCGAGAAAATACTCCCCAAAGGAATTCGTAAACCACGCATTTCTATTGAAAAGGATGTGGTCCACCTTGGGTTTCAATATGGTAACTCCCCTTGGAGCACCATTGTCTCGATTGATTTTCGAGTGTGGATGGTTCCCAAAGATACCAATGTGGTTGCCCTGGAACTGCTCAGTCTTCAAGCCGGTGCGTTGCCTATTTCTTCAAAGCTGTTGATGAAAAAGATAGAAGAATTTGCCGAGTTGCAAAATGCCGAGCGGACCAATATGGAAGTGAATTGGTATCGGTATAAAGGCAATCCGGTTGCGGTTCTGCGGTTTTTAGGATCACGTCCGCAACCTACCGCTCAACTACGTCAATTAACGGTTGGCCAAGGTATGATCACTATTTCGGGCAAATCCTTAGATGTCAATTCTCGGGCCGAATTACGATAGGGATCCAATATTCTACTTTGCTTGTTTCAAGGCGGTTCGCCAAAAATTGAGTAGATCCAGTAAGGTTTGATCCAGTAAGGTTGAGGGGTTCCAACCAATCTCCTGGTGTACCTTTTCGGTGCTGACTATAACTTCATTAGGTTCAGTCGGTCTTCTTAAATTTTCTTCCGATTTGACTTCAATGGAAATGTCCGTCCATTTCAATAGCCGATTCAATACCTCTTGGATGGAAAACACATTCCCCGAAGCGAGGTTATATGCTTCTCCGTTTCTGCCCTTTTCCATGATTAGCGAGTAGGCTTGAACAATATCACGCACATCACAAAAATCCCTTCGAGCAGATAATGGCCCCGTATTTAAAACTGGAGGCAGTTGCCTTTGTTCGATTGCCGCAATCTGCCGGGCAAAGTTGGAAATGGAATACTGGGCTGATTGGCCGGGACCAATATGATTGAGCGGTCGTGCTCGGAAAATAGTTAACCCCGGAAAGCGACTATATTGAAAGCTGAGCAGATCGGCTGTCGCTTTGCTTAACGCATAAGGATCAACGGGATAAAAAGGACTCTCTTCGTTTCGCAAGTTCCCTTCCAGCCGTGCCTCCCCATACACTAGACCGCTGCTTACAAACAGGATCTTAGGGGATCCACCCCACCCAACGATGGCGTCGTATAAATTCTTGGTTGCGATTAGATTGCCGCGCCAAGCTTGTTCAGGTTCGTGAAACGATTTCCCCACGGAAGCATAACCTGCGAGATGATAAATACGGTCGGGATTAATTTGTTGAAGGTGATTTCGAAGGTTGTCCGGGTTTTGATAATCAACCGCTTGTAAAGTGATGCTCGAAGCGAAATGACTTAAAAATTGCGGCCAATCCTTTTTCCGACTAAAACCAAAAAGTTCTGAATCTCCGCGTTGCAAAAGGGCCTGCGCTAAATGTCCTCCGGCAAATCCAGTAATTCCAGTTATCAGGACGCGCATAATCTTTTTGCTTTGTGTGGTGTAGCGACAAAAGGAAGCCTTAGGAACCAAATGTAAAGCCCCCTTTTATCGCCACAACACAATGGAAATTCCGCTCCTAACGATTGCCATATTGCTTTTCATAGTATTTTAAGTATTCCCCACTCCGAATATTGTGGACCCAGTCATTATGGGTTTGATACCACTCGACGGTCTCCCTTAGCCCTTGCTCAAATGGTATCTTTGGTTCCCACTCTAATTCGTTTTTTACCTTGCTGGAATCAATGGCATACCTTAAATCATGGCCGGGGCGGTCCTTCACAAACTTTATCAAAGTCCTAGGTTTTTCCATAACATCCAATAGGGTGTGCGTAAGATCTAAATTTGTTTTCTCACAATTGCCGCCAATATTATAAACCTCCCCAACTCTTCCCTTTCGCCAAACCATATCAATCGCCCGGCAATGGTCGCGAACATGAATCCAATCGCGTACATTCTTTCCATCGCCATATACCGGAACCGGTTCATTTTTTAAGAGATTGGTAATGAAAAGTGGTAATAATTTTTCAGGAAATTGGTATGGCCCATAATTGTTGGAGCAACGAGTGATTAAACCCGGCAACTTAAAGGTATGAATGTAACTGCGCACCAGTAGATCCCACCCGGCTTTGCTGGCAGCATAGGGGCTATTGGGGGCAAGGGGGGTTTCCTCGGTAAAATACCCTTCGGAACCCAAACTTCCATACACCTCGTCGGTTGATACCTGAACATATTTGCCAATCTCATAGGTTCTCGCCGCATCCAAAAGCACTTGCGTACCCAATATGTTCGTTTTTATGAATGGCCCTGAATCCTGAATACTGCGATCAACATGACTCTCGGCGGCAAAGTTAATAACGACATCCAATTTCCTTTGGAAAACCGAGTCTATTTGTTCCCGGTTACAAATATCTCCTTGAACAAATTCATAACGAGGGTTTTCGGATATATCCGCGAGGTTTTGCAGATTGCCTGCATAGGTCAAACTATCTAAGTTGATAATGGAAATACTCTGATCCGTTTCCAATAAGTAGCGGACAAAATTACTTCCTATAAAACCACAGCCACCAGTGATCAATATTTTAGTCATGGACAAGCCTTCATATAGTTTTATCTCTTTTGAAGTCCTTATTAGGTTAGGAAAGCAGGACCATTTGGAAAAGCGGCACCTATCCAATTCGAGCCAGAAATAAAATTCATTTCATTACTGATTGCAGGAAATTTAAAATACCCTGGGCGGGCAAGGCTCCGGGAATTATATCGCCGGAAAAGGCTCCTCGCAAAATCTTCGGCAAATAATACCAAATCCCCTAATCCTTTTAGCTTGACATTACCCTATGTGGTCTTTACACTTATCTTCTCAGATGGGCCCCGATTAGGATCATCCGGACCGTCTTACTTGGAGATACAACTCGTGACCAAAAAAGAAATAGTAAAACAAATTTCTGAAGATCTTGGGCTGACCCAGCTCAAAACCAAAGAAATTGTTCAGAAGACTTTCGAAGCAATCATTGAAACCTTGCTTCAGGAAAAACGCATTGAACTCCGAAACTTTGGGGTTTTTGAGGTGAAGCAACGGAAAGCTCGCAAGGCACGGAATCAGAGGACCGGGGAACGAGTCGATGTAGAACCGAAAGCTGTTGTCACCTTTAAACCCGGTAAGGAAATGGAAGAGCGGGTCCGCCAAATGAATTTGGCGGAGTTGGAGGTTGAAGAATCGGATTATCAGGTTTCCCGCAATGGGGATCAGGAACCGGTAACCGTCGAAACCAGTCCGGAACCCATTCATTACAACCAATAGACCTTATTGAATTAAGAGAACCAAAGGCCACTGGAAACCCTTCCAGGGGCCTTTTTCAATTTACCTATCAGGAATTTTCCGAATAACCGGCTAAATTTCTTCCTGCAACCTACCGATACAAATTATGATCCCATTCTTTAGCCAAGAACAATTAGCCGACTTCGAGTGAACCCACACGCATTGAGAATGCATTTTCGTCAAGTTTACTCTCTTTCCGTTTCACTGTTCTGTTGCAAAGCCGCAGGGAGGCTGGTCATGCGATGTAGGTTCTTAGTGCTGGCCCTTTTAGCTGGTCTGATGTTCTGCAATACCGGCTTCTTAATCTACATGTGGTCCAGTAATCGCATTCGGCGCATGAAACTGTTGC